>JAHEGP010000243.1 GCA_024645065.1 Cellvibrionales bacterium
GTGAATTTTATCGGCAGTACAATCGCCAGCACCGGACTGACGCCCCGGAATCCAGAGGGCAAGGCCAATACCTGCGGCGCCAAAGCCAACGTCCAGCACAAAATCGATGGACGGCGGCCGAATATATTCGACGCTGGATTTGGCGAATATGTCGACCAATTCCTTGAGCAGGATCAGTGCAGCAGTGACGTAAACGCTTTTTTTGACCCCGATGAAACGTCGCAACGCGACAACCAGGGCAAATGCCACCACCAGGTGAAGGGCTATATCGATGCCAACACCATACACCTGGATGCTGCTCAGATCGTACAGCGCGTTGCGAATTGTCCGTAGCAAGTCGAGCACAATATACCCCTAACCCTTTCAATCACTGTAATGGCAACCCGCCGGTTACTGCAGCCAGGCGCGCGCAGTTTCCATTATCGCAGCCACGGCGGGATTGGAGATTCGGCGCTCGGTCGAAATCGCGTAAAACTGTTCCAGCACCTGCCTGGTAGAACCCACGACTTCCACGCCGTATTGCTGCGACACCTCATCGACGATTGCCGTGGGGGCGATGAAAACCCCAGCGCCCGCCTGTCCAAAGGACTTCATCAGTGCACTGTCGTCAAACTCACCAATCACCCTGGGGTAAACATGCAAACCCTCCAGCCACTGCAGCAGCCGTCCCTGCAAAGTATTGATCGCACTGGGCAGCAGCAACGGGGCGCCACCAAGGCAGGCGGGAAACACGCCGTGCAGGTCTTTGGCCAGAGCCGGCGCGGCCAGGAAGCTGACCCCGCTTTCGCCCAGGGAATGATTGAAGCCGCGAACATTGAGGCCCGGGGGAATTGGGCCATCGGCAATCACCAGGTCGAGCTGGTGCAAGGCGAGCTCACCGAGGAGGCTGTCAAGGCTGCTTTCCCTGCACACGATCCGCACCGGATCGGACAATGACAAGGCGGGTGCCAGCAAGCGGTAGGCAATGGTTTTTGGGACGACATCCGCAACCCCAACCTTGAACACCAGTGGCCGGGTGGATGGCAGATTGCGAACGGCATCTTCCAATTCGCCGCCGAGGGAAAAAATCTCGTCGGCGTAACTGAGGACCATGCGCCCCGTTTCTGTGAGTTCGAGATTGCGGCCAGCTTTCTTGAACAATGGCTGACCCAGCTGCTCTTCCAACAAACTGATCTGGCCGCTGATAGTCTGGGGCGTCAGATGCAATCGCTCGCTGGCCCGGGCGACTCCGCCCTGCTTGGCCGCCACCCAAAAATAATGCAAATGCTTGTAGTTGATCACGGCTCGCTGATACTTCGGCTATATCGAACTGTATTTAAATTATATTCGACTATTTCAGATTGAGAAAGTGCTCTAGTCTATTTCGTACCGACTCTAGAAGGATGCAGGAGAACACCGTGAATATTGAAATTCAAACACGACATTTTATGCTCACCGAAGCCATTCATGACCACGTGCAGCGTCGACTCAGCTTTGCCCTGAGCAGTCGCTTCCAGCAAATCAAGCGGGTGATCGTACGGCTGTCCGATATCAATGGCCCCCGGGGCGGTAACGACAAGCGTTGCCATATCCAGATAAGCCTTCCGCAGCAGGCCGATGTGGTGATCGAGGACGTGCAGTCAGACCTTTACCGGGCGGTGGACCGGGCCGCCGATCGGGCCAGCCGAACCATCAGCAGACGACTGTCGCGATTGCGCCGGCGCAGCCGCAACACCCGTGCAGCCAGGCAACAGGAACACCAGCATGACACTGCCGAAACCAGCTTGTTGAAAGGAGATGCGCTATGACCACGAGAATGACCCCCAGGGCGCTTAGCACCCCAGCACCAGCCCCCGCAAATTCCGGGGTGCTGTCTGATAACCGGGTGTTACGCAATACCTACCTGCTGCTATCCATGACCCTGTTGTTCAGCGCGGCGACGGCGGGCATTTCGATGGCCCTGCAATTGCCTCACCCCGGCCTGCTGCTAACCCTGCTGGGCTACTTCGGCCTGCTCTTCGCGACCGCGAAATTTCGCGATAGCGGGCTCGGCCTGGTCTTCGTTTTTGCCTTGACCGGCTTTATGGGTTTGACCCTTGGGCCCATACTTGGCAGTTACCTGGCCCTGCCAGGAGGCAGCCAGATAGTGATGAATGCCATGGCGGCAACGGCCATCATTTTTCTGTCACTATCCGCCTATGTCGTCACCACCAAAAAGAACTTCAGCTTTATGGGTGGATTCCTGATGGTCGGCATCCTGCTGGCGTTTCTGGCAGGGCTCGGTGCCATATTTTTTGAGATCCCGGCACTGTCCCTGGCTGTGTCATCGATGTTTGTGCTGCTGATGGCAGGCTTGATCCTCTATGAAACCAGCAACATCATTCACGGCGGTGAGACCAACTATATCATGGCGACTACCACGCTTTTCGTCTCCATCTTCAACCTGTTCACGAGCCTGTTACACCTGCTGGGATTCATGGGAGGCGACGATTGATGCCAATTGGGCACGCAGCCATTCGCACCTTTTGGCCAGGCAACCGAAAAAGAGGACATCAGCACTATGGACTTGAACAACCTGCTCAATCAATTTATGGGGGCTATAGGTCCCCCCGCATCTAACCATCCGGCCAAGGCCAACGCCGCGGCACAAACGGCAAATCAGTTACCCGGTGGCCTTGCGACCGGAGTCGCCGCCGGCAGCATAATGGCATTGCTGCTGAGCAATAAATCAGCGCGAAAGGTCGCTGGTAAAGCGGCCAGGTACGGAGGTGCCGCCATGCTTGGTACAATGGCCTACCAAGCCTTCCAAAACTGGCAGCATGGGAGTAACACCCCAGCCATGACGGGCGCCGCAGCCACACCTCTAACCGCGGATTCAAGCGCTTTTACGGGCGCTGAAACGCTGTCCGGCGAGTTCCAGTTGCGCCTGGTCAAAGCCATGATCAGCGCCGCCAAGGCCGACGGGCATATCGATGAGGTGGAGCAACAGCGCATTTTCAAGACGGTTGAAACCCTGCAAATATCAAACGACATGAAAGCGGTGCTGTTCGATTTAATGCGCAACCCGGTGTCGATCGAGGAATTAGCGTACGGAGTAGAAACGATCGAACAGAAGTCCGAGCTTTACCTGGCTTCCTGTATGGCGATCGATCCGGATCACCCCGCTGAACGGGCGCACCTCGACCAACTGGCTCGCAACTTGCAGCTGCCGGATGGGCTGGCGCGGCAATTGCAGAAGCAGGTCAGTGAAGCAGGTCAGTGAAGCAGGTCAGTGAAGCAGGTCAGTGAAGCAGGTCAGTGAAGCCCCTCTCACGCGATGCCCTGTCTCCAGCCCTGTTGACCCCGGATCGACTTACTTGCATTATAAGACCTTATAACCTGAGCCGCGACCGCGCTTTACCCCGGCCGCCTCAAACACTGCCGCGAATTTTCCAGGCAGTATTCGCTTCAGCTCAGGGAGGCAGGCGCTAGCGGCGTAACGGAGTTGACGATGAAGAGCAAACCGGGGCATTTCAGCCTGACCGAACAGTGTCTTGGCGCAGCGCCTGAACTGCGCGATACCCAGCCCTGGATTTACGACCTCGATAACCCCTATCTTCACGGGATCTATGCCCCCGTAACCCGCGAAGTGGAAGCACGCCAGTTACCGGTGACTGGCGAGTTGCCAAATGACCTGTATGGCGCGTATTTCAGAAATGGCCCCAACCCGGTTTTCAAGCCCAGGAATCGCTACCATCCCTTTGACGGCGATGGGATGGTGCACGGGGTGTATTTCCGTGATGGCGTCGCCAGCTATCGCAATCGCTATGTCGCGACAGCCGCATTGGAAGCCGAGATGAAAGAGCAGCAGGCCATTTGGCCGGGGGTGATGGGCCCCTTCGATTTCACACTGCCGCATTTTCCCATTAAGGATACTTCAAATACCGATATCTTCTGTTATAACGGTAGCCTGATGAGCCTGTGGTACAACGCCGGCGACCCCTATAAACTCGACCCGAACACCCTTGAAACCCTGGGCCCCTATGAGCTCGACAGCCGGGCACGGCGACGGATGTCGGCTCACTCCAAGGTCGACTGGGCAACGGGCGAGCTGTTGTTTTTCGACTACGGCGACGAGCCGCCCTATATGACCTACGGTGTGGCCGATGCCCACGGCAAACTGCAGCATGAAGTTGCCATCGACCTCCCCGGTCCGCGCCTACCCCATGATATCGGCTTTACCGCCAATTTCACCGTTTTGCATGATCTACCGTTTTTTCACGATATCAATGTGCTGCGCCGCCACCACATGCGGGTACTCACCTTTCACCGCGACATACCCACTCGCTTTGGCGTTATTCCCAGGATGGGAGAAACCCGCGATGTGCGTTGGTTCGAGTGCGAACCCTGCTATATCCTGCATGTCAGCAATTGCTGGGAAGAAGGCGAGTGGATCGTTATGGATGGTTGTCGCTCGGTGAACCCGATGCCCGACGCCCATGCCGGCAACGGCGAGTTGGCCCACATGCTGGCCTATATGAGGCTGGAAGCGAATGCCTACCGCTGGCGCTTCAACCTCAGGACCGGCGAAGTACGCGAGGGCGACATTGACGAC
>JAHEGP010000244.1 GCA_024645065.1 Cellvibrionales bacterium
CCAGCCTCAGGCAGCCGTTGGCGGGCTGGCATAACTCCCCCGGAGGTCGTCTTCGCCTGCACCTGTTGTGGTGTCAAAATCGGCATGGGTGTGCTCTTTTGCCAACAACATGTACACGCAGGGCAGGACGATCAGGGTGAATACGGTCCCAATCACCATACCCGCCACCAGCACAATACCGATACTGTTGCGCGCCTCGGCGCCGGCGCCGCTAACCAGCACCAACGGAAAGTGGCCCAGGGCAGTAGCGGCAGTGGTCATCAGGACCGGGCGCAGTCGGGTCTGGGCCGCGCCTTTGATTGCCTCCAGCTTGGCCATTCCCTCCGCCTGCAGGTGGTTGGCAAATTCGACGACAAGAATCCCGTTCTTGGCAATCAGCCCGACCAATGTAATGAGACCGATCTGGGAATAGATGTTGATACTGGTCCACCCCAAAAACGGGAACAGCAAAGACCCTGCCAGCGCCAGCGGCACCGAACCCAGCAGCACCACCAGCGGATCACGAAAGCTATTGAATTGTACCGCCAGGACAAAATAGACAAACACCAGTGCCACCGCCAAAACGCCTACCAGGGTGCTGCCTTCCTGCCGCAACTGGCGCGACTCTCCGGCATAATCCAGGCTGTACCCGGGGGGCAGGATTTCCATCGCTGCCGCCTCGAGGCCGGCGAGCGCCTGCTCCTTGGTGGTGCCCGGCAACACCCCGCCAAAGATACGAAAGGCATTTTTTTGCTGGAACTTACCCAGTACCCGGGGCGCGGTGCTGCGCTCAAGCGTGGCGACGGAGGACAACGGAATCAATTCTCCCGCGGGCGTACGCAGCTTGAGTTCAAGTAGTGAAGCCGGGTCCTGGCGCGAGCCGCCCTCAACCATTGGAATGACGCGATAGGCCTTGCCATTGAGGTCGAAACGGTTGACATAATTTCCCGACAGCATCACCCCCAACTGGCGTGCCACCATGCCCAGGTCCATACCAAGATCAGCGACACGGGCCCGGTCCAGCAGCAGTTCCACCTGGGGCTGGTCGATCTTGAGGTCGGTATCGACAAACATAAACTGGCCGCTCTGGTAGGCCGCGGCAATCAGTTTGTCGGCATAGGGACGCATCTCGGCCACCGCAGCGGTCGATTTCACCACCAATTCGACATCGAAATTACCTGCCGTGGGCAAGGCCGGAAACAGCACGGGCAAAACCTTCAGGCCCGTAATCGAGGACGCTTCCCGAAACGCCAGCGGCAGCAATTCCTGGACCGACTGGTCGCGGTCACGAAAGTCGCCGAATATGATCCCCCCGAAACCGCCGCTGGGCCTTACCACCTGCCAGATATACTCGGCGCCGGGCAACTCCAGCAGGGTGTCGACGGCGTCGTACATATAATCGGTGGTATATTCCAGCGAGGCATCAGAAGGTGCCTCGACAATGATGTTGATACTGCTTTGGTCTTCTATCGGGGCCAGTTCCTTTTGCGAAAAGAGATAAAAGGGCACTATCAACAAGGA
Source organism: Cellvibrionales bacterium (assembly GCA_024645065.1). GTDB lineage: Bacteria > Pseudomonadota > Gammaproteobacteria > Pseudomonadales > JAHEGP01 > JAHEGP01. The sequence continues at coordinate 1,501 of JAHEGP010000244.1, forward strand.
AAAAAACACCGCCGCGAACAGGATCGGCCCGCGATAGTTAAACAGTTTTTCCAGCAGCTTGCTGTAGAGCTGCTGCAAGCGCTCGAAGCGCTGGTTCACCCAGACGGTCATGCGCCCCTCCCGCCCCCGCTCCGGACAGGCATAGGCACTCATGATGGGCGACAGCGTGAGCGCGACGACACCGGAAATCAGCACCGCCACTGACAGGGTGAAAGCAAACTCCTTGAACAGCACACCGGTCAGGCCTGAGAGGAAACCGATCGGGGCGTAAACCGCCGCCAGGGTAATCGTCATGCCGACAATCGGCGTAAACAGTTGCCGCGAACTGGCCAGTGCCGCCTGGGTGCGGCTCATTCCCTGGCGCATATAGCGAGCCACGTTTTCGACCACCACGATAGCATCGTCGACCACCAGGCCAACCGACAGCACTATGGCCAGGATAGTCAGCAGGTTGAGTGAAAAGCCCATCAGTTGCATAGCCGCCGCCGCGCCCAGTAGCGAGACCGGTATTGTCACCAGTGGCACGATCGCCGTGCGGATCGAGCCCATCAGGGCCAGCACCACCAATCCGACCAACAGGACGGTCTCCACCAGCGTGGTGAATATCTCGCGAATGGCATCGCGCATGTACAATGTGCCATCGTAGGCGATATTGATTTCGAGGCCGGGGGGCAGGGTCGGGTTGATTTGCTCCAGCATTTCGTAGAGCTGGTCGCCAATCACGATCTCGTTAGCACCGGGCAGTGGCCACACCGAAATATAAACTGCTGACTTTTGGCTGTGGCGGGCATTGATCTCACCCTCCTCCTCTCCCAGTTCAATCCGGGCGACATCGCTCAGTCGAATCAACGAGCCGTCGCTCTCACGCACGACCAGTTGCTCGAAGTCCTCCACCGTCTGCAGGTTGGTATTGGCCAGCAGGTTGATTCTCTGCTGCGGGTTTTCACTCTGCCCGATGGTGGCGATGACGTTGTTGGCGGCAAGGGCCGCCTGAATATCCTGCGAGCTGATGTTCAACGACGCCATGCGCAATGGATCGATCCATACCCTCATCGCAGGATTGCGCCCCCCCTCGACACCGATGCGCTGCACACCTTCAATAGCGGACAGGATAGGGCTGACATTGCGCACCAGATAGTCGGTTACCGCCGCCCTGGAGAGCCCCTGAACATCGACATCCAGATAAAATACCGCGTTGGACCGGTCCGCCCGCTTCACCCGCACCGTCGGGTCCTCCGCCCCCACTGGCAGCTCAAAGCGAATCTGGTCCAGCCGCGACGAGAGTTCGGCCAGGGCGGCGGTGCTGTCCTGGTTGAGCTTCATCCAGGCAGTGACGGTACTCATGCCCGGGGTGGTGTTGGAGTCGACATAGTCGATGCCCGGTACGGTGGCCGCCGCCCGTTCGATGGGGTCGGTTATAAAACCCTGCACCACCGCAGCGGAAGCCCCGACATAGGCGGTTGAAATCACCAGTGATGAGCTTTCCAGCCGGGGATACTGGAGAATCGGTAGTTTGAGCGCAGCCAGCACCCCCCCTATGACCAGCAACAAAGACAGAACGATGGCCAGTACCGGGCGCATCACAAAGATGTCCAGTAACCGGGGGGTATTGACCTCGCTATGCGCCATTATGGCGCCCCCGGGGCGGCAGCTTTGGCACTGTCGGGTGCGACCCCCGCATTCCGGGACGTCGGGCGCTCACCGGCATGCACCAGCAAATTCGGCCGCAGCTTGAATGCCCCGTTAGCAGCCACCAACTCACCCCCTTCGAGGCCCTCCATTATCGCCACCCATTGCTTGCTTTGCGGCCCCACGATAACGGCCTGGCGCCTGGCCCGATAGGCGGGTTGCGACGGTTCGCCGGCCTCCGGGTCCGGATCCAGCACAAATACATAGTCGCCCAGGCCGTCGAGGCGGACCGCCGTTGCCGGGACATGGGCGCGCGCCATGGATTTGCCGACGGGCACCGCCACGTTCACCGCGGTGTTCGGGGCCAGGCCCACGGAGTTGTCGAGTCGAGCACGCAAACGCAGATTGCGGGATTGCGCCGAGATCACCGAATCCCGGGCCACCACCTCTGCTCGCAACACTTTCTCCGGCTCGGTTGGATGAGCGACCATAACCTCGCTGCCAATAGCGATCCCGGCGCGATTGTCGGGTACGCTGAAGTCTACCCACAGGTATGGATTGATACCCACAAGGGTGGTAATTTCAGTATTTGCCTGCAGCACATCACCGACCTCGAACTGATGCAGACCGGCAACCGCGTCAAACGGTGCGCGCAGGGTCTTCTTATCGATCATTGCTTGCAGTGCCAGCACTTCAGCCCGGGCGACATTGGCCTGCGCCACCGCCTGGTCAATTCGCTCCTCGCTGACCATTTTACTGCCCTGCAGTGCCCGCGCCCGCTTCAGATCCAATCGGGCCAGTTCCGCGCGTGCCTGTGCCGAGGTCAACTGCGCCTGTTCTTCTGCAATATCGAACTGCAACAGAATAGCGCCCTCTGCCACCTGCTCCCCGGAGGTGAAATTCACCGCCACGATTCGCCCTGGCAATTCGTTGCGCAGGGTTACGGCCTGTGGGGCGACAATTTCCCCTATTGTCCCCACATATTCCTGCACTTCCCGGATCTCGGCTGTTACGGTTTCCACCGTCTCCGAAGGCTCACCGAAGGATTCGCCGAACTCGATTGCCGCCCTGATCTGCATGACTTTGTAAGCCGCGAGTCCGGCGAACAGCAACAGGCATGCGCTGACTACGATAATCCAGTGGCGAGCTTTCATTGAGCGGATTCCCCTTTACATGCTTTTTCTCGACATCGCCCCGGGCTATGCCCTGGCTCATCCGAGGCTGCCGGCGCACTCCTTACCGGTTTTCGGTTGCGCCGGAGAAAAAGCCCCCGGGGGCCCTGCCGACGCTGCCGGCTGGCGCCAAACCGCTAGTGTAGCGCGTAACCGCATCAGTACGCGATTGCTCCAGCAATGGATCGAACCACCCCGATCGTCAAAAACTCCGCCTCCCGTTGCCAACCATGAACGGCGGCCTGGGCCGGGGCTGCGG
>JAHEGP010000047.1 GCA_024645065.1 Cellvibrionales bacterium
GGGAAGAAACAAGAAGAGTGTGACCATTGATCTGAAAGCTGCCGAAGGCAGGGAGCTGGTTCGTAAGCTTGCGGCACAATGCGATGTGTTAGTTGAAAATTTTCGCCCTCAGGTAATGGAACAATGGGGCCTCGGGCCGGATGATATCAAGGCCATAAACCCTGGTTTGGTATATGCACGTATCTCCGGCTATGGGCAGACCGGCCCCTATTCGAGTAAGCCGGGCTTTGCTTCGGTGTGTGAGGCTATCAGCGGCTTTCGCTATGTCAACGGCTTTCCCGGAGAGGCGCCGGTGCGCGCCAACCTGAGTATTGGCGATACGATTGCTGGTATCCATGCTGCACTCGGCATTGCCATGGCTTTGCTGGCGCGGTTTAAAAGCGATGAGGCGGGCCAGGTGGTCGATGTCGCACTGTACGAGTCAATGTTTAACCTGTTGGAGGCAGTGGTGCCCGAATACTCGGGCGCCGGTGTGGTTCGAGAAGCTTCTGGAACCACGGTTACGGGCATTGTGCCGACCAATACCTACCGCTGTGCCGATGGCAAGTTCATTGTTATTGGGGGCAACGGTGATTCGATATTCCAGCGCCTGATGAGAGCGGTGGGCCATGACAAGTTGGCGGACGATCCGCGGTTGGCGAACAACGCCGGCAGGGTAATCCACGAACGAGAGATCGACAAGGCGTTAGCCGACTGGTGTGCGGCGAGGCCCTGCAACGAAGCGATTGCTGTACTAGAAGAGGCGCGGGTGCCGGTTGGCCCGATCTACAATGTCGCTGACATGCTGGCAGATCCCCACTTTAATAGTCGCGGCCTGTTTGAGGAGGTCAATATTGATGGCCAGCCCCTCAAGATTCCCGCCATGGTGCCAAAACTGTCGGCGACACCAGGTGGCACCCGCTGGCCCGGACCACCGCTGGGTGGCCACAACAAGGAAGTCCTCGGTGATCTGCTGGGCTTGAGTGAGCAGCAGATCATGCGCCTGGCTGAGCAGCAGGTTATCCGGAGTAACCCCCGTTAAACTTTTGTCGTCTGGCGCAATAGCCCTAACATCTCGAAGGAGCCCAGGATGATCGTGAAAGAAGCACTGACTACCGGGAAGGCAATCGCAGGGACAATTCCGGCGGCCAGACATCTCAAGCCCCGACCAGACGATACTATTGATTCTATCGGCCTGCGCCTTGAACAGAATGCCGATAAATACGGCAATCGTATCGCGCTTCTGTTCGAGGGGCGCAAGGTGACCTGGGGTGAGCTGAATGGGCTTGCCAATCGCTACGCTCATAGCCTCAGGCAAAAGGGCATAGGCTATGGTGATTGCGTTAGCCTGCTGATGGAAAACCGGATCGAATTCCTGGCGGCATTGGCTGCCGTGAACAAGCTGGGAGCGATTGCCGGATTGATCAATACCAGGCTGCGAGGGCGTCAGCTGCTGCACTGTATAGCCGTTACCAGGTCGGTCGCCTGCATTGTCGGCGAGGAACTGGTGGCCGCGCTGGAGCCTGTGATTGCCGAACTCGATCTCGAAGAGGGCGCTGATTATCTTTACCTGCCAGACACCGAAGGCAACAAGGCGCCAGCCTGGGCCATGGATCTCGGTGCCGCCAGCGCCGATGCCTGCGACGCGGACCTGTTCGACACCCGGCAGGTAAGACTCGGTGACCGGGCAATGTATATTTTTACGTCTGGCACCACGGGCTTGCCAAAAGCCGCCGTGCTAAGTCATCAACGCTACCTGATCAGTGCCACCGGCTGTGCAAAGCTGAGTCTGGAGCTGGAGCAGGGTGATCGTATCTACCTCTGCTTGCCGCTTTTTCATGGCACCGGGATTATTGTCGGTTTTGGTGGTGCTTTGATATCGGGCTGCTCCATCTTTTTACGTCGCAGCTTTTCCGCCAGTCAATTCCTGACCGAGGTGCGCCAGTACCAGACCAATTGCCTGGTCTATATCGGCGAGCTTTGCCGCTACCTGTTGAACCAGCCAGAGCGCCCGGATGATGCCGACAATCCCCTGCGGCGAATGAGCGGCAATGGCCTGCGGCCTGATATCTGGAAGCAGTTTAAAAGACGCTTCGGTTTGCAACGCATTGTCGAGTTTTACGGCTCCAGTGAGGGTAATGTGGCCTTTGCTAACACTTTCAATAAGGATTGCACGATCGGCTGGACAGCCCTGAAGATCGCATTGGTGCGCTATGATATTGACGCCGATGAAATCGTGCGCAACAAGCGTGGCCGCTGCCAGCGCGTGGCAAAGGGCGAAGCCGGACTGCTGCTGGCTCGGATCGATGACAAGTCGCCTTTTGAGGGTTATACCAACGAGGCCGAAACCGAGAAAAAAATAGTCCGGGACGCGTTTGCCAAAGGTGATGCCTGGTTCAATTCCGGCGATCTATTGCGTCGTGTCGACGTCGGCTTTGCGTTTGGTATCCCCCATTACCAGTTTGTCGATCGGGTGGGGGACACGTTCCGCTGGAAGTCTGAAAACGTATCGACCAACGAAGTCGGCGAAATAATCAATGAGTTCCCCCAGCTCAAGTATTCCAATGTCTACGGGGTGGAAGTGCCGGGAGCCGACGGTCGCGCGGGGATGGCGGCTGTCACCCTTGCTGAGGGTACTGACAGCCTTGATCTGAAAGCGTTCTCGGCCTACGTAAACCAGCACCTACCGGTTTTTGCCCGGCCGGTCTTTGTTCGTGTGCAGCCGGATATTGAGGTGACCGGTACTTTCAAAATGCTCAAGGGCGATTTGCGCAAGCAGGGCTATGACCCCTCGGAAATAAGCGACGAGTTGTACGTTATGAAGCCCGGTTCGGGTTGCTACCAGACGCTGACCAGGGCTTTCTACAAGTCGATCCAGTCGGGCTCTGCGGGCTATTGACCTGCAGCGCTGGCAGCCGGGCTTGCAGCGCTGCTGTTCGCTGCCGCTTTCCTTTCGCGCGCCGCCTGCAACATATCAATCAGCTCGGGCCTGTGCGCCTCTGCCAGGTCAATCCCGATCTGGCTGCCTTCGCGAACCAGTGTGGGCATCAGCAGTGCCGACTTGCGCCCGGCAGGGGAGCGGTAGAATTTTACTATCGCCTCCAGCTCTTCGGCGCTGAAGTTGTTGCGATACATGGCGGCAAGGCGCTCACGAACCTCTTGCCATTGGATATATTGCTGGGCCCAGGCTTGCACGGCCGGTTGATAATCCTGTAGCTCGGGATTGGTGCGCAAAAGGGTATCGATAAACCGGGTCTGGATAACCAGTATCTGATCCTTGCCGCCGAGCAGGTCGACCAGGGCGTATTCCGGCGCGGTCCCGGGCAGCTCCCCAGCGCTGGATTGGGATGCGGTGCTGGAGGTGGAGGTATCTGCGGGACGGGGCGGTGCCGGGGCATCGATTTCGGCTTGCTGCGCCGCCACCGTTAGCGGGCAGAGCAGTAGCAGTGCTATCAATAATCGCATGGTGTCGTTCGCTTCCTGAGTTGATTGCGGATTATATACCCTCATTCCCGGGTTCGCAGTGGGTCGGTTTCCAGAGTGCAGGATCGACCCGGTAAAAACTGTAAAGCTGCTCGAACAATGCAGGATGCAACTGCTTTAACTCGGTCGGCCGCTCGAAGAAAGCTTCGGTAGCCACCGCAAAAAACTCCGCCGGATTGCTGGCCCCGTAGTGGTCGAGCAGGGAGTCCTGCCCCAGCTCGGCCTGGCGTTGGAGTTGGTTGAACTCATCCGCCAGTACCCGTGCCCAGCTCTGGTAACTTGAGCCGGTGCCCAGCAGGGGTGCGCCGTTGCTACTGCCTGACTCCTGGTCGAGTTGATGGGCGAATTCATGCAAGACCACATTATGGCCATCGTGGAAATCCCGGGCACCACTTTCGACATCATCCCACGATAGTATCAGGCGCCCGTTGCTCCAGCTTTCGCCCAGCATGGTATTGTTGCCGCTATGGACCACGCCGCTGTCGTCATACACCTGCTGTGTGGCGAAGTAAGCGGAAGGATAAACCAGGATCGCCTGTAAACTGGCGTAACCGCTGGTGGGCCGATTGAGCAATAACAGGCAAGCCTGGGCCGCGATGGTTACCCGGATATTGTCATCGACGACCAGTCCGCCGCAGCCGTAAAATTTTTTTTCATCCAGAAATAGTACGATCTGATGATGCAATTCGGTAACGGTAGCGTCGGGTAGCGCATCGTAAATGGGCAGGTTGCGCTGCAGTATCTGTTGCCACTGTGGCGGGAAAGGCCTGGCTAGAAGACGTCGGCGCCGAAGTCGGGGCAGTGCCACTATCAAGCCAAGGATTACTCCAACGACCAGTAGAAAAAGCAGCGCGGGTTCCATCAACGCGCCTTTGTTTCGGAGGATGCCCGGGTCGGTTTACACATCCGGTTTGCCGCGCTGACCGTCCTTCAGTTGCGCGTTGACCAGTAGCTGCCCGAGGCTGCCCATCGCTTGTTTTGCCGGCTTGGCCGAGGTTCGGGGAGAGCTTTGCCCACGCATCCTTTTTGGCGCCGCCGGGTTGTGGTTGCGGCCGGTTTCCGCCGGGTCGCCAGTCAGTCGCATGGTCATACTGATGCGTTTTCGCTCGAGGTCGACTTCGAGTACCTTGACCTTGACGATGTCGCCCGCCTTAACCACTTCACGCGGATCCTTGACGAAGCGGTCGGCAACCTGGGAGATATGCACCAGGCCGTCCTGGTGCACGCCGACATCCACGAAGGCGCCAAAGTTGGTGACGTTGGTGACGCTACCCTCGAGCACCATGTCCGGCTTCAGGTCCGAGAGTTTTTCTACCCCCTCCCGGAAGGCGGCGGCTCGAAAGTCCGGCCGCGGGTCTCTCCCGGGTTTGTCCAGCTCGGCGAGGATGTCGGTTATGGTGGGGATGCCGAAGCGCTCATCAGTGTAATCGGCCGGTGACAGGGTTTTGAGATAAGCACTGTCGCCAATCAGGGTATCCAGCCCTCGCGCCCCCCCGGCCGCTATTTTTTTGACGATGCCATAGGCCTCCGGGTGAACCGCTGAGGAGTCCAGCGGATTGGCGCCACCGTTGATCCGCAGGAAGCCGGCGGCCTGCTCGAAGCTTTTTGCACCAAACCGGGGTACTTCCCTGAGCTGGGTGCGGTCGGCAAAGGCGCCGTTCTGGTCTCGGTATGAAACAATGTTTTCCGCCAATAGCCGCGATAGTCCGGAAACCCGGTTCAGCAGGGGTACCGAGGCCGTATTGACGTCGACGCCGACTCCATTCACGCAATCTTCTACCACTGTGTCGAGCTGTCGCGCCAGTGCAACCTGGCTGACGTCGTGCTGGTACTGGCCAACGCCAATCGATTTCGGGTCGATTTTAACCAGCTCGGCCAGGGGATCCTGCAGGCGTCGGGCAATGGAAACCGCGCCGCGAATGGTGACATCCAGGTCCGGGAACTCCCGCGCCGCATATTCCGATGCGGAATAGATGGACGCGCCGGATTCGTTGACCATGACCTTGGTCAGCTTGAGCTCGGGGTATTGTTTGATCAGGTCGCCAACAAAGCGGTCGGTTTCCCTGCTCGCCGTGCCATTGCCAATGGCTATCAACTCAACCGCGTGCTTGCGGCATAGCTTTACCAGCAACTGCCCAGCCTCTGCAATCCGGTTTTGGGGCGGCGTGGGGTAGATTGCGCAGTGATCTACAACCTTGCCGGTGGCATCGATAACGGCCACCTTAACCCCGGTGCGCAGGCCGGGATCGAGACCAATCGTGGCGCGTGCCCCGGCCGGTGCAGCCATCAGCAGATCCTTGAGGTTGGCGGCAAAGACCTTGATGGCCTCCAGCTCTGCAGCCTCGCGCAATTCTGTCAGCAGGTCGGTCTCCAGGTGTGGTAGCAATTTCACCCGCCAGGTCCAGCGCACGACTTCTGCCAGCCACTGGTCGGCTGCGCGCCCCTGTTGGTGCAATTGCCAATGATTCGCGACCCGGACCTCGCCGGGGTGAACCGCTTCCTGATCGACGTTTGGCAGGGTCAATGAAAGCGATAACAGGCCCTCGTTTCGGCCTCGCAGCATCGCCAGCGCGCGGTGTGACGGCACCTTGCAAAACGGCTCGTCATGTTCGAAGTAATCGCGAAATTTGGCCGCTTCGCGCTGCTTGCCTTCGATCACCCGGGCGCTGAGGAGCCCCTCCTGTTTCAGCATGGTGCGCAATTTGCCGAGCAGGTCGGCATCTTCTGCGAAGCGCTCCATCAGGATATAGCGGGCTCCGTCAAGAGCTGCTTTGGGCTGGTCAACCCCTTTGTCGGGATTGACATAAGCGACAGCTTCGGTGGCCGGATCCAGCTGTGGGTTTTGCAACAGTGCATCGGCCAGTGGTTCCAGGCCGGCTTCACGCGCCTGCTGAGCCCGGGTGCGGCGCTTTTGCTTGTAGGGCAGGTAGAGGTCTTCGAGGCGGGTCTTGGTATCCGCGTCGCGGATATCCCGTTCCAGTTCGGGGGTCAGTTTACCCTGCTCAGCGATGCTTCCGAGAACTGCCTCGCGTCGTTGATCGAGCTCGCGCATATAACCCAGCCGCTCCTCCAGCGCGCGCAGCTGGGTGTCATCCAGCCCCTGGGTCAGTTCCTTACGGTAGCGGGCAATGAACGGTACCGTGGCTCCCTCGTCTAGCAAGCTGATAGCGGCTGTCGCCTGGCTGGATGTTATCTTGAGCTCGTCGGCGATACGTTCGGCTATCGACATGGTTGTGATTTCCCCTGCGGTATGAAAAGGCCGGTATTATGCAGCAGCGCGGCGCTGATGGCGACCTTGACAGCCCGTTACCGGGGAGCGTCGAGAGAGGCGGTTTTTTTGGCAGGTGGGTCCAGCTTCTAGTGCCCCAGCTCTGCGGTTGCAGCCTGATAGAGTGCCTTGCACTCGCGATAGATGTGGCCGTACTCGTCGCTCAGATAGGGAGCTACCAGATGGACAATCTGGAACACGCCCTGGTGAATCGCGGCCGGCGGACCCAGTTGCTGGCCCTTGAGGTCGCAATAGGTCAGCCAGTAGGTTAACAGCAAGGTGATGCTTTCACACAGCTGGTTGAGTTCCTCGTCCTCGATACTGAGGATGCCGTGGTTGGCAACTTCGCTGAGCAGCGCGTGGGCGGTTCGGGTTTTCAGCTCCATCAAGCGCTTGTATTTGCGATTGATGGAGTCGTATCGATGCAGCAGATTGGTCAGGTTTTGATAAAAAAAACGGAAGTTGTAGATCTCTTCGAAGACGACGTAAAGGTAGAACCAGCTGTCTTCGACGCTGAGTTCCTTTTCCAGCGGTGCCCGCAGAATATCGCTGAGGGTCACTTCGAAGCGCGCGAACAAGGCCTCTATAATCGCTTCCTTACCCTTGAAATGGTAATAGAGGTTGCCGGGGCTGATCTCCATTTCGTTGGAAATATCCACCGTGGTGACGTTGGGCTCACCCTCTTCATTGAAGAGCAGCTGGCTGGTATGAAGAATCCGTTCTCTTGTTTTCATTATGGTGGCTTCTCGCGGCTTCATCCAAGCTGCGCAGGATAGCACCGTGGTATTGGGTAAATCCAGAAGCGCCACCAAAAGCGCGGGGCGCAAGACGATTGCACAGGCCGGTCGTTTGCGGCCAGGGCTCCTCCTCGCTGCTTGGGGGGTGGAGAAATTGGATAAAAAAAGGGGTGTGTCACGAAGACACACCCCTTAAGCAAGACTAGTTGAGACCTGAATGGAGCTTAGGACGCTACCTCTGCAGCGGCTTGCTTCGCTGCGTTAGTTGCCTTACTTGCCGCTGCCTTGGCCCTGGTTTTGGCCTTGGCTTTGGTTTTGCTTGGAGCCTTTTTTCTGCTCGCTCCGGGAACCAGCTTTTCCCTGACCGAGCTGAAATTGCTGCGCAATTCCTTGATGCGGTCTTCCAGTTTCATCTCCTTGGTGAAACCGAAGTCCCTGATGAATCTACCGGCGTCTTTCTGCGCATCCTTGATCCGTTTTTCAGCGCTTTTATGGACCTGCTCACCGCGCTTCACCAACTCCTTGAACAGACCGTCGCGCTTGTCACTAATCTCTTCGACTTTCTCTTCGAGAGTCTCGTAGATTTTGTCGTACATGCCGAGATTGGCAAGATAGAGATCCTTGGCGATATCGCTCAATTTCTCTGTCTTTATCTCTTTCTTGGCAGCTTTTTTAGTTGCCATGGATGTCTCCTGCCAGTGTTGTATGATCGTTAATTTAGGGAATAATTCTAGAAAGGTCATACTAAAATACAGTCCGGCCCAAGCGGTAGCCTGCGGCTGTGGTTGCCCGGCCATCCCGTGGTGACCATTTTGATGGTGTCGTGCACCGGGCTACCGCGCGCTAACCGGTGCAGGAGCTGTAATTTGTTTCTCAAGCAGTGTCGTCGACTGGCATAATCCATGGGTGGCTAATATTCGTAACAGGAGGGCTGGTCCGGCGCTGCGAGGCTTTGGCGCTAGCCGTCACCGCTGTGGGGCCCCGAAAGCCCGGTGGGTGGGGCTGGTCGGCATTTCGCTGGACACAACAAAGGCATTGAGATGATTTTGGAGAATCGTGGCTGGCTGACCACCGCGTTGGTGCTAACTGTTGGCCTCGGTGTTGCGGCGTTTCTATTTGTTGGAAAACCGCAGCCTGAACGAGAGCCTGAGGCGCCACTGCCCGCGCCCGCTGCCGAGTTCGTCACCCTGAGCCCCTCGCGGATGAAGCTTGCGGTTAACACCCAGGGTACAGTGCAACCGCGCCGGCAGATCGACCTTGTCGCCCAGGTGGGCGGCAAAGTGGAAGCGACGGCAAGCGGGTTTGCGGAGGGCGATTTCTTTCCGTCGGGCGAAGTTCTGGTGCAATTGGAGCAACAGGATTATCGTTTCGCTATAGAGCGTGCAAAGGCCAGGGTGGCGGATGCCAGGCAACTGTTGGCGTTGGAAAAAGGTCGGGTGCGCCAGGCAAAAAGAGAGTGGCGCGAGCTGGGCGACCGGGATGCCAACGAGTTATTTTTGCGCGTTCCCCAGCTGGCAAGTGCCGAGGCGGCGCTGAGAGCAGCCCGGGCCGATCTGGCACAGGCTGAGCTGGAATTGAAGCGCACCGCTGTCACTGCGCCATTCGACGGCCGCATCCTGCAAACGATGGTCGATGTCGGCCAGTTTGTGGTACCCGGTTCTCCGGTGGCGCGGATCTACAGCACCAAGGCAGTTGAGATCAGGCTGCCACTCACTGACCGGCAGGTGGGGCTGCTTGACCTCAATTTGCACCCCGGCGAAAGCGCGACCGAACAGCCAATCCCGGTGCAGATCATGGGCAGGCTGGGCGGCAGGGACTGGCAGTGGCAGGGCAGAATCACCCGCACTGATGCAACGATCGACACCCGCAGCAGGACACTTTTCGCGGTTGCCGAGATTGAAGATCCATTCGTGGTCGATGAGCCCAGTGGCAGGCCACCCTTGTTGATTGGCCAATTTGTACGGGCGCGAATATCAGGCCGCGCACAGGATAACGTAATTGCTATACCGCGCGGAGCATTGCGGCCGCAGGACAGGATCTGGCTGCTGGGTCCGGACGATCGGCTGCTGCTCAAAACCATCAGCGTACTGCAGGCCGATGAGCAGCATATTCTGGTACAGGGTGATTTTAGTGATCCGGTCAAGCTTATTGTCTCGCCCCTGACCATGGCGGTGCCCGGTATGCGCCTGGATCCGAGGCCAGCCGCGGTTGCGGTGGGAGAGTAGCCCTTGAGTCGCATTGTCCAGTGGTTTGTCCACAACCCTATCGCCGCCAACCTGTTGATGCTTATTACCATCGTTATGGGTCTGTATACATTCCCGTTGGTGCCCAAGCAGTTTTTTCCCGAGCGAGAACTGGACACGATACTGGTCAGCGTGGTTTACCCGGGTGCGGGCCCCTCCGAAATTGAGCAGCAGGTTTGTATCCGTATTGAAGAGGCGATTCAGGACCTCGATGGAGTCGAGCGGGTCATCGCCACTGCCAGGGAAGGTCTCGGAGAGGTTCGCATCGAAGTCGAGGGTGACTATGACTCCCTGCGCCTGCTCAATGAGGTCAAGAGTCGCGTCGATGCCATCACCAGTTTTCCGGTCGACGCCGAGCGGCCGCAGGTCAATGAAGTCCTCTGGCAATCACTGTTGATCAGCGTTGCCATTGCCGGTGATATTGGCGAGGCCAACCTGAAGGAGCTCGGGGAGCAGTTGCGGGATGACCTGGCGGCGCTGCCCGAGGTCCAGTTGGTAGACCTGAGGGAGCCGCGCAAGTACGAGATCGGCATCGAGGTGTCTGAGCTCGACCTGCGCCGCTACGGCTTGCGGTTCGACGATGTGGTCAATGCCGTCAGGGGATCATCGCTGAACCTGCCGGCGGGTAAGTTGCGAACTGCGGGAGGCGATATCCAGTTGCAAACCCGCGGGCAGGCCTATGTCGCCGCTGATTTCGAGTCGATTGTGATTCTGGGCAACGAGGATGGTACCCGGGTATTGTTGGGCGATGTCGCTACCGTGAAAGACGGTTTTGAAGAGAGTGATATCGTTGCCCGTTTCGATGACAAGCCATTCCTCAGGCTCGATATTTACAGCACCTCGAAGCCGGACATACTCAAAACCAGCGAGGCAGTGTATCGCTGGGTCGAGCAACAGCAACCGCGCCTGCCCATGGGGGTAGAGGCGGCAATCTGGCGCGACCAGTCCCTGTCTTTCAAAGCCCGCCTTAGCACCCTGATTAACAACGGTCTCGGCGGCCTGGCATTGGTTTTCATCGTCTTGCTCCTGTTCCTGCGACCACTGCTGGCATTCTGGGTCTGCGTGGGTATCGCGGTGGCTTTCCTGGGTGCCATCTGGCTGCTGCCAGCTACCGGCGCCTCACTGAATACCATCGCCCTGTTTGCATTCATTCTGATCCTCGGCATTATCGTCGACGATGCCATTATTGTCGGGGAATCGATTTATGCAGCGCAGTCCCGGGGCCTGCAAGGTGCTGAGGGTGCGGTAGAGGGTGCAGTTGGCGTGATGAAGCCGGTCTGGTTTGCGGTGATCACGACCATGCTGTTTTTTGGCGCTTTCTTTTTGCTCCCCGATGATACCCCCGAGGCCCGTCAAATAGCCTGGGTGGTGGTGCTGGCCCTTGGCTTCTCGCTGGTCGAGTGTATGTTCATCTTACCGGCGCACCTGGCGCACATGGGCCCGGAGGAGCCCGGTAAATGGCGCTGGCTCGCTGGCCTGGAGCGAACTCGAGAGCGCTTTGCCCGTGGTATGGAGCAGTTTGCCAACGCAGTCTACCAACCCTTTTTGCAGCGCTGCATGCGGCGAAGGAACCTGACCCTGGTCAGTTTCCTGATGGCGTTGTTGATCACTATCGCTATCTACAGCGGGGGCTGGCTGGGCGCGAGTTTTTTCCCCAGGGTATCGGTCGATTACCTGGTGGGCCGGGTAACCATGCATGAGGGCAGCCCATTCAGCCAGACCGAACAGGTCCTGGAGCACCTGGAGGCTGCCGCGTTGCGGCTCAAGCAGGAGGTAAATACCGATGACGATGAGCCCGTGATTGTACACGTGGAATCCCTTGCTGCGAAAGATTGGGTGGGGGTAACGATTGGCCTGGGCGAGAGCGAACATCGGGATATATCGGCAGCACAGCTCAAGCAGCGCTGGCAGGAATACATCGGTGAATTGCCGGATGTAAAGGATTTCGACATCCGCTATACCATCGGCCACGGTGGCAAGGATATCGAGTTTGAGCTCGCTGCCCCGGACCTGGAGACACTGCGAGAGGCTGCCGCTGAAGTCAAGCAGCAGCTGGCTCGCTTTCCCGGCGTTTTCAATATTCGCGATAGTCTCGATAACCCCAGCCCCGAGATCGAGCTTCGTTTGAAGCCCCTTGCAGAAAACCTGGGTGTCAGCCTCGCCGATCTTGCGCGCCAGGTTCGCCGCGGCTTTTATGGTGAGGAAGTACAGCGCATCCCGCGCCTGCGCGAGGATGTGAAGGTTATGGTGCGCTATCCCTATGCGGAACGGGATGCCGTGAATTTTCTCGAGGACATGCGGATTCGCGCTCCGGACGGGCGCGAAATACCGTTTGAGGCGCTGGCGGAAATACACTACGTTCCCGGATATACAAAGATCGATCGGGTGAACGGGCGTCGGGTATCGACCGTCACCGCCGAGACAGAGCAAGGCCATGACCCCGGCGCAGTGGTTGCCAGCCTGCTGCGCGAGCAGCGCCCCGCTTTGCAGGATCGTTATCCCGGCTTCGATATCCGGGTGGAGGGGAGGCAACAGCAGCGCCGGGAGTTCCTGACCCAGATGAAACGCCTCATGATAGGCACTACGCTGGTTGTTTTCGGCATGATGGCCATTGTCTTCAGGTCCTACTGGCAGCCGCTTCTGATCCTGGTGGCGATTCCCTTCGGCTATATGGGCGCCGTTGTCGGGCATCTCGCTTTCGGCCGGGAAATGAGCATGTTTTCCCTGTTGGGGATCATAGCCTGTGCCGGGGTGGTGATTAACGACAACCTGGTATTGATTGACCGGGTCAATTACCTCAGGGCCAGGGGTTGCTCACTTTGGGATGCACTGTTGCAGGGCGGGAGGGATCGCTTCAGGCCAATTGTGCTGACCTCGGTAACCACCTTCGTCGGTTTGCTGCCGATTACCCTCGAGCGCAGTGTTCAGGCGCAATTCCTGATTCCAATGGTGCTTTCGCTGACCTTTGGTGTTCTGTTTGCGACCCTGGTGACACTGCTGTTCGTGCCGTGTTTGTATCTTTTTTGTGACGCGGTGGGGAGCTGGTTGCGTCGCTGGTTTGGCGGGCCAGCCGCAAACCGGGGCACTCAACGCGAAGCCTGACGGACTGCCCTCGGTTGAATGCCCCGGTGCGGGACGGGAGCAGTTACACCCGCCGCCAACCCCGGAGATGGTTTAGTCGGCCCTGGGGCCCGAGGCAATAATATCGTCCGAAATATCGAAGGAGGCAATGTTCTTCTGGAACAGCTTTGCCAGTTTACGCGCTTGCTCGTCGTACCCGGAGGGGTCGCCCCAGGCGTCGCGGGGGTTGACAAATTTTTGTGGCACTCCCGGAATTGACTTCGGTATATCGAGATTGAGTATCTCCAGATGCTCAGTTTCGATGCCGTCCAGCTGGCCATTCTGCGCCGCGGCCACGACAGCCCGGGTAACAGGAATCGGGAAGCGCTTGCCTTTGTCCCCCGAGCCGCCGGTCCAGCCGGTGTTGATCAGGTAAACCTTGCTGTTGAAGTCGGCAACCCGCTTCATCAGCAAATCGGCATACACAGCGGCCGGTCGAGGCATAAACGGTGCCCCGAAACAGGTGGAGAAGGTGGGGTGGATGCCGGCCTCGGCGCCAACTTCGGTGGAGCCAACCCGGGCGGTGTAGCCCGACAGAAAATGGAACGCCGCCGCCTCCTTGGACAGTATTGCGACCGGTGGCAGTACTCCGGATACGTCACAGGTCAGAAAGATAACCGTTTTGGGTTCGCCAGCGCTATTTTCCGGCACCCGTTTCGCAACGTGCTCCAGCGGATAGCTGCAGCGACCGTTCTCGGTCAGTCCGGTATCGTCGTAATCGGCGATGCGAGAATCGGGATCAACCGCTACGTTTTCGACGATGGCGCCAAAATCAATGGCATCCCAGATAACCGGCTCGTTTTCGTGGCTCAGGTTGATCGTCTTGGCATAGCAGCCACCCTCGATATTGAACACCGACCCTTTGGACCAGCCATGCTCGTCATCGCCGATGAGAAATCGCTCCGGATCTGCAGACAGCGTGGTTTTTCCCGTGCCGGACAGGCCAAAGAACAGCGCTGTATCGCCTTGCTCGCCGACATTGGCAGAGCAATGCATGGGCATGACGTCTTTTTCCGGCAGCAGGAAGTTTTGCACCGAGAACATCGCTTTCTTCATTTCGCCGGCGTAGCGCATCCCAGCCAGCAATACCTTGCGCTGGGCAAAGTTGACCAGCACGACGCCGTCAGAGTTGGTGCCATCGCGCTGGGGTTCACAGACAAAGCCCGCCGCATTGAGTATCTGCCACTCCGCTTTTTCCCCGGGATTGTAGCTGTCGGGGCGAATAAACATGTTGCGGCCAAACAAATTTTGCCAGGCGGTTTCGGTGGCTACGTTGACCGGAATATAGTGCTCATCATGGGCGCCGACATGCAACTCCTGGACGTAGTAGTTCTTGCCAGCCAGATAGTTTGCAACCCGCTCCCACAGTGCATCGAATTTTTCCGGCTCGAAAGGACGGTTGACCGGCCCCCAGTCGATAGCGCCTTCACTGCCGGGTTCGCGAACAATGAAACGATCTGCCGGTGAGCGGCCTGTGCGCTTCCCGGTGGTCACTGCCAGCGCACCTGTGTCTGTCAGAAAACCTTCGCCATTGGCCAGCGCTTGCTCAACAAGCTGGGCTGAACTCAGGTTCTTGTGTACCGTGATGTTGCTGTCGATCGGGTTGTTCATGCAATCGTTCCTGTTGTGCGCAGTTGCCGAGAAAACGCCACCGCTGGCCTTGTGCACCTGTAGATGCCAGAGCGCGGCACGGGTGATCGAAAATATGGGGCGCTATTATGGCAAAAAAAGTCGGCCGAAGTAAGGCAAGCCGTTTGATTCGGTATTAGCGCACTGAACGCCCACTGGAATTTCGGCGAGGCCTGCAAACCGTTCGAACTGTCATCCTGGCGGCCGGTCTCTCTCGCGAGTACCGGGTCGTTGGTACTGTCAGCCGGTACTACTCCTCCCGATAGCGATTCTTGAAGCGGTGTATCAGTCGCCGGTCCCTTTTGTGGGGGCGCCCGCCCGGTTGCTTGGCGCCGGCATTAGCGGCTCGCCGGTTTGCCGCCTCCTGCTCCCGCTGCAGCAGACTTGCCTCGGTTTCGCGATACAGGTGGCTGGCGACGCTGGCCGGCCCCCGCTGGTCGGACAGCGCCATGACCTCGACGGTCATCTGCTGTTGGCCGCGTCGAATGCGCAGCAATGCTCCAACGCTGACCTCCTTGCTGACCTTGCAGCGAGCGCCGTCGAAATGGACTTTGCCACCTTCGATCGCCTGTTTTGCCAGACTGCGGGTCTTGAAGAAGCGGG
Organism: Cellvibrionales bacterium; assembly: GCA_024645065.1. Taxonomy (GTDB): domain Bacteria; phylum Pseudomonadota; class Gammaproteobacteria; order Pseudomonadales; family JAHEGP01; genus JAHEGP01. The sequence goes on from JAHEGP010000047.1 coordinate 15,063, forward strand.
CGGCCCACAGCCATTTGTCGAGTCTGACCTTTAGCGGCTGGTCTCCCGGCTGTGCTGGCTTGCCATCGCTCATCCCGGGTCGGGCTCGCCGACACCCGGGTCCTGCCGGGACTCAAGCGGCGGCATGATTTCATCGAAATGGTGAATCGCAGGAAATTCCACATGGGCGCGCTGCGGAGCGCGGCTGTCAGGCTGCAACAGGGTTAGCAGGTGGCGAATGCCAAATTCCTGCGCCGCCCGCAACACCACCTCGGTATCATCGATAAACAGCGTGCGCTGGGGGTCGAAGCCCAGCTTGCGATGTAGTCTGCGCCAGAATGCCAGGTCCTCTTTGGGAGCATTGAAGTCGTGGGATATAATGATCTCGTCGAGCCATGGGCGCAGGTCAATCTGTTCCATTTTGATCGCAACGCTGTCGCGGTGGGCGTTGGTGACCAGCAGGCAATCGCGATGGCTGTGTTTCAGGGCCTGCAGAAAACGCGCGACGTGGGGGCGGAGGGCAATCAGGTGGGTGACTTCGCGCTTGAGGGTGGCAATATCCAACTCCAGTTGCTCCGACCAGTAATCCAGACAGTACCAATTCAGGCTGCCGCGTTCGCTGGCAAAACGCTCGCCAAGCTGTTTTCTCGCCAATGATTCAGGCTGTTGGCGGTGTTCTGCGTA
>JAHEGP010000048.1 GCA_024645065.1 Cellvibrionales bacterium
CCGGGCACTGCGACGCATCGCTCATAATGTTTAAGCCCTGGTGCTTTCCAGACCAGGACGGCTTCAAACCTCACTCCCCGGCCTGTACAATCGCGTCCCATGAAATTGCCAGACCTTAGCGCAGTCACATCTTTTTTGGGCGAGCCCACACCGCACCAATGGGTGGAGGAGGCGCGCCGCCCGGAGCGGCTGCCCCAATTGCTCAGTGAACATGCGGACCTTGAACAAAAAGCCGCCCAGTCAGCGCTGACCACTATTCGGCGCTATGCCCAGGGTTTACCGGGGGTTGGACGCGCTCCCGGTCGGGACGGAGGCCAGCCACAGTGCTTTGCTGACCAACCTGCTCATTCCGAGCTCCTCAACAAGATGTCGCGTCTGGCCCGCGAGGAGTTGCGCCATTTCGAGCAGGTACTCGCTATCATGCTGGCGCGCAATATTCCCTATCAGCATGTCTCTTCTTCACGCTACGCCGGCGGACTGCGCGCTCGCATCCGATCCACGGAGCCCGACAGGCTGGTCGACAGCCTGATAGTCGGAGCCTTTATCGAAGCCCGATCCTGTGAGCGCTTCGCGGTGTTGGCGCCTTGTCTGGATGACGACCTGGGTCGTTTTTACCATTCGCTTTTGAAATCGGAGTCACGTCATTTCCAGGATTACCTGACCCTGGCTTGCCGTTACGGTGAGCCTTCGATTGAGCCCCGAATCGCCCACTTCCGAGACCTTGAAAACACACTGATACTGGGGTTTGATGACGAGTTTCGATTTCACAGTGGCAGGCCTTCCGATAATGTTCCGGCTGCATAGCGAGTAAAAATCCGGGCTCTATCGGCTATTTCAGCCAACTGCTGTGAAATCCTTCACAAGACGTCGAGCAAGGTTTTCTGGTAGCGTCTTGACATGGATGAGGATATTTTCAGAGACAGACGGGTTGGCGAGCGACGCCTTGCGGCGGATATCTCTGGCCAGGTCATATGCCGGCGCATCCATCCCGAACGTCGTAAACTGGTGCTGCTGCACGATTGCTGGCAGTGGTGGTTGCGAGTGGATTATGTCGAGCATGGCGAACGGAGATCAGCCAGCAGAGGCGACTGATTCTGCTGCGACTGGCATGCTTGATCTGCTATCCCTGAGGCTGGTTGTCAAGCCAAGCCACTTCAGAACCTGCCTCTTTCCCGGGGTTTGCAGTTCAGCTGTGTATCGGCCAGTGTTGTAAATCCAACTTCCCCTGACTAGCGACTATTGCCCAGGCTTCAGGGCCCCAGTCACCGAGTACCCAGCGTTCACCAGCGCCTGCCGACAGCTTCACCCGGTGGGTGGCGGGCCTATGGGTATGGCCGTGGATCAATGTCTGAACCCTGTAACGGTCCATCAAGCGAACCACCTCCTGCGGCGTGACATCCATAATACTTTCGGGTTTGTTGCGGTTGGCCGCCTTGCTGCCTGCGCGCCACCTGGCGGCAATCTGCAAACGCTTGCTCAGGGGGAGATGAGCCAATAGCCATTTGATAGCCGGGTTGCGCACCTTGCGCCTGAACCGCTGGTAGGCGACATCGTCCAGGCACAAGCTATCGCCATGCATCAGCAAAACCGGCCTGCCGTCGAGTTGAACCACGGCTTCATCGCCCAGTAGCGTCGCGCCGGTAGCCTCGGCGAAGCGCTTGCCGACCAGAAAATCGCGGTTGCCATGCTGGAAGGCGAGTTGGGTTCCCGCTTCGGTCAGCTCCCGCAAAGCAGCGGTAACCCGGGACGCAAGCGCGGACGGATCGTCATCGCCAATCCAGGCTTCGAAAAGGTCGCCGAGAATATAAAGCGCCCCGGCCCCGGCCGCCCGCTGCTGCAAAAAAGCGATAAACGCTTCGGTAACCTCCGGGCGGCCTGGCGACAGATGCAGGTCAGCGATAAAAAGGGTGGTCATTTAGTCATGTAGTCGTCGCTGACGGTAACGCTTTCGATGACTACAGGCTCGACGGGAACATCCTGGTGGCCACCTTTCGAACCGGTTCGGACAGCCTCGATTTTCTTGACGGTATCCATACCCTCAACCACCCTGCCGAAGACCGCATAGCCCCAACCCTGGGACGTCTTTGTCGTGTGGTTGAGAAAGTTATTGTCTTTCAGGTTGATAAAAAATTGTGCAGTCGCTGATTCCGGGTCCATGGTGCGCGCCATCGCTACGGTGCCGGTGTCGTTTTTGAGGCCATTGTCGGCTTCATTGGCTATGGGTGGTCGAGTGCGCTTTTGTTGCATCTCGGCGTCAAAACCGCCGCCCTGGATCATAAAATCACCGATCACGCGGTGGAATATGGTGCCGTCGAAAAAACCATCCCTGGCGTACTGCAGGAAGTTGGCTGCAGTAATCGGGGCCTTGTCAAAATCCAGCTCCAGAACGATAGTGCCGTGGTTGGTTTGTAATGTAATCATGTAAGCTGTCCCAATAATGAGTAAGTCGGCTATGATACGTGCTGGCACGGTGAAAGGAAAAGCCCCGGTGCTGTTTAACGCCTGCAGCAGTGTCGCTATAATCCCGCCCATTTATCCACTGGAAACAATCTGTCGCCATGAGCGAAAATGAGAAACCCCAGCATTTCCTGCAGCAAATCATCCGTGATGACATTGCCGCCGGTAAGGTCGAAAAGCCCATCACACGCTTTCCACCGGAGCCCAACGGCTACCTGCATATCGGCCACGCCAAATCGATTTGCCTGAATTTTGGTCTTGCTATCCAGTTTAAAGGCGCCTGCAACCTGCGGTTTGACGATACCAACCCGGAGAAGGAAGAGGACGAGTATGTTCGTGCGATCGAGGAGGATGTGCGCTGGCTGGGTTTCGAGTGGGAGGGTTCCCCGCTGTTTGCGTCAGACTACTTTGATACCCTCTATCAATGGGCACGCTACCTGGTTGAGCGGCGCCTCGCTTACGTCTGTGAACTTGACGGAGACACCATGCGTCAGTTTCGTGGCACGCTTACCGAGCCGGGCAAAGATAGCCCCTATCGTGATCGACCGCTGGACGAAAGCCTTGAACTGCTGGAGCAGATGCGGACCGGTTTGATACCCGAGGGTAGAGCGACCCTGCGCGCGCGAATCGACATGGCGTCGCCAAACCTGAATATGCGTGACCCGGTGCTCTATCGCATCAAGCGAGTGGCGCACCATCGCACCGGCGACAAGTGGAATATCTATCCGTCCTACGATTTTGCCCACGGACAGGAAGACGCTATCGAGGGCGTAACGCATTCCATCTGCACCCTGGAGTTTGAGGATCACAGGCCGCTTTACGATTGGTTTATAGAACATCTTCCGGTGCCGTCGAAGCCGCGCCAATATGAGTTTGCCCGTCTAAATCTCAGCTACACCGTAACCAGCAAACGCAAGCTGAAACTGCTGGTTGACGAGGGTGTAGTGAGCGGCTGGGATGATCCTCGCATGCCGACTATTGCCGGCCTGCGGCGGCGCGGCTACAGCGCCGCCGCCATTCGCCAGTTTTGTGACATGATCGGCGTAACCCGTTCCGACAGCCTTGTCGACGTTGGCATGCTGGAGTTCGCCATTCGCGATCATCTCAACAAAACGGCCCCGCGGGCGATGTGTGTGCTTGAGCCGCTGAAGCTGATTATCAGTAACTTCGAGCCAGGAGCGACTGAGATGATGAGTGCGCCAGTCCATCCTGACCAACCGGCATCCGGTAGCCGGCAATTGCCTTTCACCAGGGAGCTATATATCGAGCGCTCTGATTTCAGTGAAGACACCAGTCTCTCCCGCAAAAAGTTTAAAAGGCTTGTCATGGGTGAGTGGGTGCGCTTGCGCAGCGCCTACATCATACGAGCTGACAGCGTTCAGAGAGATTCCACCGGGGCCATCAGTGCCGTGCACTGTTCGCTGGTGCCAGGCACCGTGGGCGCCAATCCACCCGAAGGAGTCAAGCCAAGGGGCGTGATTCACTGGGTCTCTGCGACCCATGGCCAGCGTGCTACGGTAAACCTGTACGACCGCCTGTTCAGTGACGAGACGCCCGATGCCGGCGACAGGGATTTTACCCGGCATCTGAATCCTGAATCATTACTGACAGTAACCGACTGCTGGATAGAACCGGGCCTGGAACAGGCCGCACCGGAACAGGCTTTCCAGTTCGAACGCATCGGGTATTTCGTGGCGGACCGGCATGCACACAGTCGTGAACACCCGGTATTCAACCGCACCATCGGTCTTAAGGATAGCTCGGACCGCTAACACCCCGGCCCAAAAGCAGATTCATTATGGCTTTAAAAATCTACAACACACTGGCGCGAAGCAAGCAGCTGTTGCAACCAATCGAGCCGAATAAGATTCGCCTTTATGTCTGCGGCATGACGGTTTACGACTATTGTCACCTGGGACACGCCAGGGTGCTGGTCGCCTTTGATGTCGTCACCCGCTATCTGCGAGCCCGGGGCTACGAGGTCGACTATGTGCGCAACATAACGGATGTCGACGACAAGATCATTGATCGGGCGCGCAGTAATGGCGAAGCTTTCTTTGCGCTCACCGCGCGTTTCATCGCCGCGATGCACGAGGATGAAGCGCGCCTGGGAGTGCTCCCCCCGGACCAGGAGCCCCGCGCCACTGCCCATATGGACGACATCATCGCCATGGTGCAAACCCTTGTCGATAAGGGTTATGCCTATGTTGCTGCCAACGGTGATGTCTATTATTCGGTGGAAAAGTTTTCTCGCTATGGTGCCCTCTCCGGCAAAAAGCCAGACGAATTGCTGGCCGGTGCGCGGATAGAGACCGGAGATATCAAGCGAGATCATCGCGACTTTGCGCTGTGGAAAGCGGCCAGAGAGGATGAGGTCCACTGGCGCTCACCCTGGGGACCGGGAAGGCCGGGCTGGCATATCGAATGCTCGGCCATGTCCAAAAGTTGCCTGGGCGCGCACTTCGATATTCACGGTGGCGGCCCCGACCTGCCGTTTCCCCATCACGAAAACGAGATTGCCCAGTCCGAGGCTGCCAACGGGTGCCAGTTTGTTAATTACTGGATGCATGCCGGGGCGGTGCGGGTTGACGGCGAAAAGATGTCGAAGTCGCTGGGAAACTTTTTCACGATTCGTGAAATCCTCACCGAATACCACCCCGAGGTGGTTCGCTACCTACTCATCAGCAGCCATTATCGCAGCGCTATCAACTATTCGCTGGAAACCTTGCAGACTGCGCGGGGTGCATTACAGCGCTTGTATACCGCATTGCGAGGCATCGATGCGGTCGAGATACCCGGGTTGGCCGCGCTGGAAGAGGAAAACGGTTTCACCCGGCGCTTCGTAGCTGCAATGGACGACGACTTCAACACCCCGCTGGCATTGTCTGTGCTGTTCGAGTTGGTACGAGAGCTCAATCTGGCGCGCAGCGAGGGCGAGGAACTCAAAACCAGGGATCTTGCGCGCACACTGAAGGGCCTTGGCGCTGTGCTCGGGTTGTTACAGCAAGACCCGGAAGACTTTCTCAAAGCCGGCGGTTCTGATGCGCTTGGCGACGCCGACATCGAAGTATTGCTTGCGCAACGCGAGCAGGCAAAGCGCGACAAGGACTACCAGCGGGCGGACGAAATCCGAAACCAGCTTAAAGATCAGGGCGTGTTGCTGGAAGATAGCCGGGAGGGAACCCTTTGGAAACGATCTTGAACTAGTACTCTTTCAGGGTGATATTGTCGCATGCAGAGCTTACCAGATGATTCAAGTCAAGGCGTAGCCTGCAGGAAATGGCGCGCCCTTTTCAAAGGCTGCAACGATGGATTGGAGCATCTGGTAAGCTCCCTCCGGGCGGACCGGGAAGCGGTCGCCCGCGTTGTTGCGCCTCTTGGTAAGGACGCGCCTCTTGGTAAGGACGCGCCATTGCCGGCGAGGCACGCCTGGCGCTCAACCGCTTCCCGATCCGCTGAATACGGCAATATCACCCTGAAAGAGTACTAGCTGTCGACTGGATATCCGGGAAACTCGAGATCGCCGGCCCTTGTCAGCCCGCAGAATGGATGTACGACGATGAAAGGCCTGTTGGCAAAATCCGGTTTCTTCGCATACATCGCTGTCGTGTTTCTCAATGCCTTCGTCGATCTCGGGCACAAGATTATCGTCCAGAACACCGTTTTTAAAGTCTACGATGGCAACACCCAGATCATGTTGACGGCAATCGTCAACGCGCTGATCCTGCTGCCGTTCATCCTGTTTTTCAGCCCCTCCGGTTTCCTCTCCGACAAATACCCGAAAAACCGGGTCATGCGGGCTGCGGCATGGGCCGCTCTGGGGCTGACGCTGGCCATCACCCTTTGTTACTACCGTGGCTGGTTTATTGCAGCTTTTTGCATGACTTTTCTGCTGGCCGTGCAAAGTGCTTTCTATTCCCCGGCCAAATACGGCTATATCAAAACCCTGCTCGGCAAGGAACGGCTGGGGGAGGGCAATGGCGCGGTGCAGGCTGTCACCATAACCTCAATCCTGCTGGGAACTTTTGTCTACTCGATATTGTTCGAGTCGCGCTACGACGCCAACTTACACCTCAAGGAGAGCGCTATTCTCTCGGCAATCGCTCCACTGGGTTGGCTGCTGGTGGCGAATAGCCTGGTGCAACTGGTGTTTGCCTATCGCGTCCCCGAGTTGGAACAGACGACCCGCAGCATGCATTTCGATTGGGGTGACTATTGGCGCGGCAGGGCCCTGCGCCAGAATATCGAACCTATCCGAAAGCAACCGGTAATCCGGTTGGCGATCATCGGCCTGGCGATGTTCTGGTCGGTAAGCCAGGTCATGCTGGCGACCTTTCCGGCGTTCGCCAAGGAGACTCTGGGTGAGACCAATACCGTAATGATCCAGGGCACCCTGGCCGCCAGCGGCCTTGGAATTATGTTCGGGGCGCTGCTCGCGGGGCGTTTGTCGCGAAAGCATATTGAGCTGGCTCTTATTCCCATGGGTGCAGCCGGCATCGTAATGGGGCTGGCTTTGATTCCCAATATCGGCAGCAATGCCGGCCACGTGGCCAATTTCATGATGATCGGTATGATGGGTGGATTCTTTATCGTTCCACTCAATGCCCTGATACAGTTTCATGCCGGTGACAATGAACTCGGCAAGGTGTTGGCCGGCAATAACCTGTTCCAGAATATCGCCATGCTGCTATTTCTGCTGGTCACGGTGGCGCTGTCGTCTGCTGGCGCTAGTGCCGTGCTTATTCTCAGCTTGTTGGTGGGGGTGGCGCTTTGCGGCAGTTGCTATACCGTGGTCAAGCTGCCGCAGTCTCTGGCTCGCTTTGTTCTGCTCAGGGGGCAGCGGGGCAAGCGCACGCGAATCGAGGTTCTTGGTATTCGAAACCTGCCGGAGTCGGGGGCGGCGTTGCTGGTGGGTAAACCCGGCGGCGACGATTGGGCCTTGCTCCAGATCGCGTCACCGCGGCCGATAAAGCTGGTGCTGCAGCGAGAACTCTACCAGAGCAGCTACATGAACTGGTGGTTCAGGCTTTGTGGCGCGGTGCCGGCAGATCAAGGGCCACTGCCAGCGGCGGCACTTGGCAAAATAGTCGGTATGTTAGATGACAAGCAGGTGGTTTACCGACACTCAAGCGCAAGCCCCGAAGGGAATCACGGCGTGACCGAATCGCAGATTGAATTGCTGCAGGCCTGTAGATCGGTGACTGCAAGGGTCTGGATTATTCCGTATTCCATCCAGTGCCTCGGCTCCCCCCCTGCGACGGTGGTCGCCTTCGGCAAGCCTGAACCCGACACCATTGCCCGGGACGAATTGCAGCATAAGCTGGAGGCACTGGAGGCGTCGGCACGGCAGGAGTGGGACCAAGATTCTTCGCTGGCAACAAAGACGCTGTCCTGAATGGATAGCGCCCTGGCAGGTTGTTGAAAAAAGCATCCTGCCTTTTTCAAAACACAAAAAGCAAACAACGTGGTTTTTGCTTTTCTCACAAAAACAAAGGCTCAAAAAGCCTGCTATTTTGCCGCAACGTCCATGTTTCGGTGCTGGCTGTTGAAATTCGGAGAATTTCAACAGCCAGCTAGCGCTCGCGGATGCTTTCGCTGCCTTTCTTCATCAGCGGCGAAAGAAAGAAATCAATAATGCGACGACTGCCGGTTTTGATTTCAACACTGACACTCATTCCAGCGGACAAGGCCAGCAGTTTGTTCTCCACCTCAATGCTATTGCTCGCCAGGCTGAAAATTGCGGGATATACCAGCCCCATACCTTTCTGGTCAACGGCGTCGCTGGAGAGGGTTTTCAAAGTGCCGTCGATACTGCCGTAGCGGGTAAAGTTGTAGGCATCAATTTTGATTGCGCTGTCCTGGCCGGCGCTGACAAAGCCAATGTCGCGATTTCTGATAAAAGCCTCTACTTCCAGTCGCTCGTTAATCGGAGTCAGGTTCATCAGCAATTGGGCCGGGCTGACGATACCGCCAATCGTGTGAATTCGCAGTTGAGTGACTATTCCGTCAACCGGAGCATGCAGGACCGACCGCTGGCGTTGCTCGGCAGCTTTGTTCAGGCGTTGGCGCAGCATTGCCCGTTGCAGGCGGGCATCATTCATTGCGTTGAGGTTTTGCTCAAGTGCCTCCCTCGCGAGACTGTCGAGTCTGGAGCGCACCTGCCCAATTTGCGCTTGCAGCGCCGCGACCCGCGACTCTTCACTGGCGAGCCGTTGCCGGGTCTCTATTCGCTTTTGCTCCTGCTGCAGGTATTGGTCCCGGGACGCCAACTGCCTTTGAAAAAGGCCTTTGAGGGACTCGGCACGCTCCTGGATTATCGGCAGGGTAATCCGCAAGCCGCTGGCGATTGCCCCGGCACTGTGCATGCTGCCGGCCAAGGCCTCTATTTCCTGCCGCAGGGCGGCCCGGCGGGCCTGATGAAGTTTTATGCGGTTCGACAATACCCGGGATAAAAATGGCGTATCGACATGGAGCGGGTAAGGTCCCGAACTTGCCTCCAGCTGCTTGAGGGCGGTTGCAATCAATTCAGAGGCCTCAATTTCGGCTTTGGAAAGATCTTGCAGAAACAGGTTATAGGCATACTCGACCAGCCAGCGCGCAGCCGCATCGTGCAAGCCATCCATCGCCTGCTGTTGATCTGCGGCGCTGAAGGTAGAGTCGAAACTAACCAGGGGGTCTCCCTGCGCGACTCGCTGGCCATCATGAACGTGGATTTTTTGCACTTTGGCTCGCTCAAAGGATTGGATTTGCCTGACTTTACCGCTCGGGATCACCTTGCCCGGCGCCACCGCGACGATATCGATCGTGCCAATGCAGGCCCAGAGAATAGCTATTGCAGTCAGTGCCACAATCGCCCAGATGATCAGGCGGCCGTAGACCGGAGCCGGGCTGGATTCAATCTGAATGGCTGCGGGTAAAAACTGGAGTCGATCCCGGGCACAATTGCGGCGCCGGGAAACCACCTTTCGCTGAGTATCGTTACGCTGCTTCATGGTACTGCCGCTAGTTGAATGGGCGTTCAGGCACTGGCCGCAGCCGCTGCCTGGTGGGAGTAGAGGCGCGTGTAGTAGCCGCCCGAAGCCAATAATTGATGATGGGAACCTTGTTCGACAATTCGCCCCCTGTCCATGACCACAATGCGATCAGCATGCTGTACCGTCGACAGGCGATGGGCAATAATCAGTACTGTCCTGCCGCGACAGATGGTTTTCATATTGTTCTGGATCCGGCTTTCAGACTCATAGTCCAGGGCGCTGGTTGCCTCATCGAAAACAAGAATCCTGGGGTCGCCCACCAGGGCCCTGGCTATGGCAATGCGTTGTTTCTGGCCACCGGAAAGAGTGCAGGCTTGCTCGCCGACGAGCGTGTCATAACCCTCGGGAAGCTCGCTGATGAACTCGTGGGCGCCGGCAATCGCAGCGGCGCTGATGACCCGGGTCATGCTCATTCCGGGGTCTGCCAGGGCAATATTGTCCCTGACAGAGCGATTGAACAGAAAACTTTCCTGTTGAACCACACCGATCTGGCGTCGCAACCATGCTGGCTGCATCATGGCGACGTCGGCGTCGTCAATCCGCAGGCGTCCCTGGGTAGGAATGTGCATCCGCTGGATCATGCGACTCAATGTGCTTTTACCGCAGCCAGAATGTCCGACGATGCCAATCACTTCACCGGCCTCTATTTCCAGGCAGATATCGTTCAGTGCTTCACAGCGGTCCTGCTGGTAGCGAAAACTCAGGTGATCAAACTGGATCTTTCCCTGCAGCGGCGGAAGATTCACACGGGTGGGGTTATAGTTGCTCTCACCCGGGGTATTGAGAATATCACCGAGGCGACGGATGGATATGCCAGCCTGCTGAAAATCCTGCCAAAGCTGCACCAGGCGCAATACCGGCGAACTCACCCGGCCCGCAAACATATTGAAAGCAATCAGCTGGCCGACCGAAAGGGCTCCACCGATGACAAGAGTTGCGCCCAGCCACAGGATTAAGATGCTGACAATTTTATTGATCAGGGTGGCGGTCTGGGATGCCAGATTGGCCAGATTGCCGGCTTTGAACGATGAGCTGACATAAGCCGCCAGTTGATCTTCCCAGTGGCGTTGCATCTGCGGTTCTACCGCATTCGCTTTCAGGGTATCAACGCCATGCACCGCTTCTACGAGGAAAGCCTGGTTTTCAGCTCCGCGTTGAAATTTTTCCTCAAGTCGATTCCGCAGGAGAGGTGTTACGAACAGTGAAAGACCGATATAGCACGGTATCGAAGCCGCCACCACCGCGGTCAATGCCGGACTGTAGCTATACATGAGCACCAGAAATACAGCCGTGAACAGCAGGTCGATAAGCACCGTAAGACTCGATCCGGTAATGAACTGGCGGATGTTCTCAAGCTCCCTTACCCTGGCTACCGTGTCGCCGACGCGACGCGCCTTGAAATAAGCGGTAGGTAATGCCAGCAGATGCCTGAACAGGCGGGCACCAAGCAATACATCGATTCGGTTACTGGTGTGGGATAGCAGGTAATTTCGCAGCGTGCCCAGTATGACGTCGAACAGGGAGACGATCAGCAGCCCCAGCGCCAATACGTCAAGGGTATTCAGACTGCCGTGAACCAGCACCTTGTCAATGACCACCTGGAAAAACAAGGGGGTCGCCAGCGCAAACAGCTGGAGAAAAAATGAGGCGGTCAGGACTTCCAACAGCTGCTGTCGATATTTCAAAACTGCTGGAATAAACCAGCGAATTCCAAAGCGGGTTTCAGCTGACAATTTCCTGCGGCGTCGACCCAACAGAATCAGGCTGCCGCTCCAACTCTGCTTGAACAGGGCCAGTGGCAGGGATAGGGGCTTTTGTTCCCTGGGGTCATGCAGCAGTACGTTGCCGTTGGCGACCCTGGCAACCACTACAAACTGGCCGTCGTCGAGACGGGCAATGGCCGGCAGCGGCAACTCGGACAATCGGTCCAGCTGGATACCATCGCGGCAACGCGCGTGCAACTGCAGCTTGTGCGCTATTGGTAAAAGATCAACGTCCTGTAAAGCCCGGTCGCCGTTGCCAAACTCATGGCGAAGCTGGGCCGGATCGGCATTCAACTGGTGGTAGCGAGCAATGATAGCAAGGCATTGGATACCCGAGTCCGGGCAATGATGACGATCGAAAGCGTGCGGCATGACATCCCTGTGCGTTAGTTTTAATCCGTTAAAACCTGGGGGGATGTTAGACGTGGCGGTTGCGAAATGTAATCAGCGTGTGCGCGAACTAATTACGAAAACCTAAGCAGCGGGTATCGAGGCTTCTCCGGCTGGACACGCCAGCAGCGGGTTTTAGCCAATCGGCCATTATCCTGATTGGGCGCGGCGACCCGGGCATGAAGCCTTAATCCGCCGGGGTGAAATTGCCGGGTGTGCCGTCGTAGCCGTCCCCGAGACAGGGCATGGCACCACAAACGTCGTTGATCTGTCCGGTGCGCCAGAAATCGGCTTTCTGCCGTTGTGCAATCGCTTGCATAAAGGTCATGTCATGGGTGTTGTGTCCCCTCGTTTGGGGCAGGTTATCGATGCGCTGCAGCGGCGTTCCGGCATGACCGGCAATGGGAAACGGGCCTGAGTCCCAAACCACCAGGGCGCTGGCATTGTGGGGATAGGTGCTTATGGGTGCAATGCCAATATAGGGCTCGATCGCTATATGGCGACTACTGACGATGCTTGGGTTGTGGCGTTGCGCAGACAAGCTGCGGGCGAGTATTTCAGCGGCGGTTTCATTGACTGTCTGGTCGCCTACCGCTGCATGAATCAGCACCCGGGTTGGGGTAGAGCCAGGGAGGATTCGGTCGCTGATATGGTTGGCATAGCCGTTGTTCTCCCCGCGGTCCCATAGCATTTGGATTAATGCAAAGGCCAAAGGCCGTTGCAGGGGATCCGGGTACGCTGGATTAAAAGTTGCTGCAAAAATTGGCCAGGCGTTACTGCGGCGAATCAACAGGCTGAAATTCATACCTGCAACATTGAGCACCGAACGTTCGAAGTAGGGGTTGACCGCGCTCAACGCCGCGCCCAGGACGGCACCCTGGGAAACGCCTTCGTAGTGCACTTCACCGGTTTTGAACAAGGGTCGCCCCGACTCATCCTGGAACACGGGGGAAGCGGCGAAGCCATCGGCATGGATGATCGCCACTGACAGCAGGATATTGTTGAGGAGCGCTTGCTGGAGCCTGTCGGCCAGGGTCGGGAACAAGCCGATATTCGACAGGATTAAAGATACCACGGGGAAGTCTTCGCGTGACATACCCCAGGTATCCACTGCACAGATCAGCAGATTGCCTTCCTGCGCCAGCGGGCCCATGCTGCGAAGAGAGTCCCGGCTACCGAATAATCCGTGACCCATGATGATAGCGCGGGTGTCAATCTCACCGTCAGACGCATCGGCGATGGCACTATGGGGAATGGCGCAGAGAAAGGGCACATCAACAGTGGCATCGGCATTGCGCTGGCTGGGCAGGGCATCTGGATCCTGACTGGGATAATGCAAGCGAGAGCCGGGGCTGGCGTCAGCGGAGTCCATAAAATTGGGCACCGCGAGCGTACCTCGGACGCTCCTGGCCCAGTCAGGGTCTTCGCTGGGGTTGGTGTCAATTACCCTGTTGATCGTTGCCGAGGGGGCGCTTCCGGCGAGGTCTGCCAGAGCGATATCACGCATGTGCAGGATGCGAGCGGTTAAGCTGCGGGTTGAAGATACCGTGAAGTCCCAACTGAGGTAAAGATCACTGCGCTTGATTCCGTAAGCTGCCAGGGTTTGAAAAAGCTCTTCAAAGTGTGCACGCCGCACTTCCAGTTCAGGCACTGTCGAAGGTATGGCGTCACGATAAATGCTGAAGACATCCCCTGCTTCGATTCGCCTGCCGTCGCGGTCCTTGATATTTTGCAACACTGCAATGTAGCGTTGCCCCTCTTGCAGGTTTTTCGCGACCCTGATCAACAGCGCGCGCGCCTGGCCGGGTTCAGGATGCGCATCGAGCTCGGCCCATAGCAATTGCCGTTCACCAGTGGCAGCGTTGATCAACTGGATGGGTGCGTCGAGCTGGAGGGACCGGCCGATATCGGTGATTGGCGCCGCACCGGTCTTTACCAGATCCAGCTTGGGAATGTAGGCCAACAGCAGGGGGCCGGGAGAAAAACCGTCATTGCGATTGTGCTCGGTGACATCAAACTCGTCTCCGGCAGCATTGCGTGGCATAGCCCTGGGGTCAAATTGAATTCGAATGCCGGTGTCGGTTGCTTCGTCTTTTTTGCTGAAAAAGTCGTTGGGAAACGGAAACAGACATTGCTGCGGTTGGGTAATGTCGCAAAAGTCTGCCTGGCTCACGTCTATGCTTTGGGGGTCGACGCGATAGCCAACCGGTGCTGTGCCATCGCTACCGGAGCAGCCATAGAGTGACAGCCCGAGGCAAAAAATCAGTAAGCGCATGCCCATAGGATTCAGCCTACCCGGTTGTTGTGGTCCAGCCACCCGCCAGCGGCAGAATCTGGCCGACCATATGCGTACAATGAGGCCCCGCCAAATACAATGCCAACTGCGCTGTCTCCGCTCCCTCGGCGACTTTTTTGCCGGGAACGAGTTGCTGCAAGTGACGTTGGAATGCCTCTTTTTCCAGGAGGTCATCTGGATAGTAGGTCGAATTGCGAACATAGTTCTGGGCGATGGCATTCACCTGAACATTGTATTTAGCGAGCTCCAGGCCCGCCGCGCGCAAGAAACTGTTTTGTGCGCCTCGCGCAGCGCAGTAGGCCGAGGCATGGGGAATGCCTCGCAGTGGCGCCGCGCTGGTCACCGCGATAATCTTGCCACGGCCGCGCTCTTTCATCGGGCCGGATAGCGCTCGCACCAGGCGCATCAGGGGATCAACCAGTTTGTCGAATAACAGCCTCCAGTCCTGGTCTTCAATGTTCTCTAACGCGGCGGTCTGCGGGGGTGCAGCAAGATTGGCAACCACAATATCCGGCAAGCCCGAAGCTAATAGCGCCCTCAGCTCATCATCGGAATAGCTGCCGCCATAGTCGCAGCTAAGGCGGGCTCCCTCTTGCCTGAAAAGCTCTACAATAGCTGGACCCATATAATCGCCCGCGCTGGTGACCAACACTTTCTTGTCTTGCAGAATCGCCATGGATTTTCCTGGCTGGCCGTGCTTACTGTGGATTTCGATTCCAATAGCAGCCTGGACCTTGCTTACCGCCCACGCGAATTATCGCTGTTTGTCGATTGCCATCGCGCCCTTGCGTATAATCAACGATCAGTGGGGAACCGAGCCGACATACTAACACAGCCCTGAACAATGCTTCAGGTATGCCGTTGCCAGCCTGGCGGTGAAATTATTCAGTACCCTGCTTATACTGTGTCCCTGCTGCGTTCAGGGGTTTTGGGGCAGAATCAAAATGTAAGCGAGCCTCCGTCGCTGATCGGCGCGTCATGAAAAGTGACCTGGGGCACATTATCGAGTGCCAAAGGAGGGCGCAGTTTTGGCGGTCCTCGGCGCCAGAACCCGCGTATAATGGGCGCTGGGATACTGGAAGCGGCAAAAAACGCGACGTCGCAAAATTTTTCAAAAAGCGGCGCTGTGCCATACTCAAAAGCCATAGTCGTTTGCCTGGGAATGTCTTTGTTTATGCAATTACTTGCCCGTTTGTTTTCGGGGGTTCTACTGTTAATGCTGGTCACCGGTTGTGGCGGCGGTGGCGGAGGTGGCGACAGTGATGTTCTGCCCCAGAACACCTTACCTGTGGCCAGCTTCCTGGTGCAACCCCAAAACCCACAGGTCAGTGTCGAGCTGACTTTCGATGCCAGTGAATCCTTCGATGAAGACGGCAGTATCAGTAGCTATTTATGGGATTTCGGTGATGGCAGTGGTGCTGAGGGTAGTCAGGTGGCCCATGTCTACCACACAGCCGGGGAGAGGCCAGTAACGCTAACCGTCATAGACAACCAGGGCGGCCGCGCTACCCTGGAAAAAAGCCTTGCCGTCCTGCCGGGGTTCAGTCTTAGCGGCGAAATCAGGGTTGCGGGCAATATCGTCACCGACAGTGACGTCAATGACCCCGCCGCGCCCTATATCCCCAACGACAGCGCGCTGTTCGCCCAGGCCTTGCCCAACCCGGCGATCAGCAACGGATTTATCAGCAGCGACGCTACCGGTGTCGCGGGTGATCGCTTTGCCGATCGTGGT
>JAHEGP010000245.1 GCA_024645065.1 Cellvibrionales bacterium
TACGCTGCGCTAAAGCGCGCGGAATGGAAAATGTACCGACGCATCATCCCGGCTTTCGAGTACGACTGGTACTTCCGCACGACCTGATCTTGCGATCGACCGGCAGCTGATGCCCGGTTCGGGCCGGACTAGCTATCGACCCGCCGCCGTTACTCTTCGGGGTTCTTTTTCAAACCCTGGCGCGCCATTTTGCGGCGTAAAAAGGCGATCTGCGTCGCCAGCGGTAATTGCTTGGGGCACATGTCTTCGCAACCCAATAAAGTCATACAACCGAACACACCATCGTCATTGCCAACCAGTTGGTAAAAGGCAGCATCATCACGCTCATCCCGGGGATCGAGGCGAAAACGAGCCAATTTATTGAGTCCAACAGCTCCGACAAAGCCGGGTCGCATATGCGCCGTGCCACAGGCGGCAACGCAGCAACCGCATTCGATACAACGCTCCAACTCGTATATATCACGAGCCAACTGTGGCTCCATGGTTTGTTCAAAGCGATCGAGGTCGCGCTCCAGTTCGCTTCCCTGCACCCAGGTTTGCAAGCGTTCGCTCATGTCTCGCATCCACTCGCCGGTATCCACCGACAAATCGGCAATCAGCTTGAATACCGGCAGCGGCATCAAGGTGATATCGTCAGGCAACTCCCTGGTTAAGGCACAGCAGGCGAGGCCGGGTTTACCGTTAATCAGCATGGCGCAACTGCCGCAAATACCGGCGCGGCAGACGAAGTCGAAAGCCAGCGAAGGGTCCTGGGTCTCACGGACCTCGTTGAGCGCTATAAAAAGTGTCATGCCGTCGGCTTCTTCCAGTTCGAAAGTCTGCATGTGCGGCTGGCTTTCTGGATCCTGCGGATTATGGCGCAAGATATGCAGGCGAATCCGGCGCCCCGCTGTCGCTATGAGATCACTCATGACTCCTGTTCCCCCAGGCGTTGATTGCGCCCACGATATTTCGGCGGCAGGCAATCCAGGTAGGGCATAAGCGCCTGTTGTCGGGCAAACCGATCGGACAGGTCGCTGCGCTGCAGCACGGCATCAACGTCCGCCTGGCGCTGGGCCGTCTGCGGATGTTCAATATGGTTCTTTTCACCATAGCCACGCCAGCCTGGTGGCATCTCCATTGCCATCACTGACAATTCCTCGTAATCCAAGCTGGGTTGTGTCGAATCTGCGTCGGGCCAGGTGGCGAGAGTCCGAACCAGCCAATCACGATCGTTGCGCAGTGGAAAATCCTCTCGGAAGTGAGCGCCCCGGCTCTCCTCACGCCGCAGGGCACCCAGCGCGACACATAGCGCCAGTTTGAGCATCTTTTGCACCCTGTAGGCTGTTACCAACTCCGGGTTTGCTCCCCTGAGTTGGCTGCGAACCCCTATTCTCCGGCTGCGAGCCAACAACGACTGCAAATCTGTCACGGCCTGCGAAAGCCGTTCTCCGTGGCGAAAAATGCCCACCTTATCAGTCATGGTCTGTTGCATCTCGCGCATCAACTCAAAGGCATTCTCGTTGCCCCGCCCGTCGCAAAGACCACTGAGATAACGCTCCTGCTGCTTCCAGGATTGCTCGAGCAATGCGCTGGAGAAGCTGCAATCACTGTCGCTGCTATCACAGTAGTCGGCAATGTATTCACCCACCAGCATTCCGGCAACGACGGTCTCCGCCACCGAATTGCCTCCCAGTCGATTGAAACCGTGCATATCCCAGCACGCCGCCTCGCCAGCGGAAAACAGGCCCCGAAGGTTCGGGCTCTCGCCCCGGTAGTCGGTGCGGATACCGCCCATCGAGTAATGCTGCGCCGGACGCACGGCAATCAGTTGGCGCGCCGGGTCGATGCCGAGAAAGTGCTGGCAAATTTCCTTGACCTCCCGCAGCTTGGTGTCGATGTGCTGTTGGCCCAACAAGCGAATATCCAACCACAGATGCTCACCAAACCGCGAGCTGGCCCCATGGCCCGCCGCGATGTGTTGCTCCATCCGTCGGGATACCACATCCCGCGACGCGAGCTCAGCCTTCTCTGGCTCATAGTCGGGCATAAACCGGTGTTCATTGCGATCGAGCAGTAACCCGCCATCGCCCCTGCATCCTTCGGTGACGAGAATACCCGCCGGGAAAATACCGGTGGGATGAAACTGCACAGCCTCCATATTGCCCAGGCTCGCAACACCGGTTTCCAACGCTATTGCGGTGCCAATACCTTCGTTGATAACCGCATTGGTACTCACACGGTAGATGCGGCCGAACCCGCCACTGGCTATGCAGGTCGCTTTGGCGACATAAGCAATGAGCTTGCCGCTGACGAGGTGGCGCACAATGGCGCCGTAACAGCGATCGCCATCGTGGATAAGCGCTATGGCCTCTGTGCGCTCGTGGGCCGGAATCTGGTTGGCAATAGCCTGATCGCTCATGGTGTAGAGCATGGAGTGGCCGGTGCCATCGGAGACATAACTGGTACGCCACTTCCTGGTGCCGCCAAAATCGCGGGCGTCGATCAAGCCATGGGCAGCGTCGCTTTCCTTGAGCTCGACACTTTTGCCATTGATAATAGCGGTCCGTACGCCGCGCTCCACCCGGTTCCAGGGAACACCCCAGGCCGCCATTTCACGCACGGCTTTCGGTGCGGTGTTGACAAACATTCGCACCACTCGCTGGTCTGCACCCCAATCGCTGCCCCGCACAGTATCGGCAAAATGCACATCCTCGTCATCACCTTGCCCTTTGAAGCAATTGGCAAGGCTCGCCTGCATGCCACCCTGGGCCGCTGCGGAGTGCGAACGCTTGGGCGGTACCAGGCTCAATACTATCGCTTCGTGCCCCCTGCGCCGGGTAGCAATCGCGACGCGCAGGCCCGCCAGACCCCCTCCAATGACCAACACATCGGTATGTATGATATCCATGCTTCATTCTGCCTGTTGCTGGGGTACGTAGCGTTCGCCCACATTGTGTCGATGCTCATATCCCAGTTTCATATAAGCAGCCAGGGTGAGCAGCCCCAGCGCGAGAAAAAAACCGGTAATTGCCCATTTTACCCTGCGCAACTGCTCGCGGCCGGCAGCACCGCTGCGCGGATTTACCCAGCCCCACTTTAACGCGAGTCGATACAAACCAATGCCTCCATGCACTTCAACGCTGACCAGCAAAACCAGGTAGAGCGGCCACCACCGCCCGCTCCAGACCCGGTCTGCCGATGCGTAGGGGCCAATGGCGCCCGGATTGACCAGCATTTGATAGAGGTGGGCACAGGCCAGTAGCATCAGCACCAGCCCGGTGATCACCTGCACCAGCCATAACCGCGTTTCACTGTGTTTGAAAATCGAGGCATGGCGCAAAAAAAGACGATATTCCCGGTAGCTTGCCGGTATCTTGCGAATGGCAACAATCGCATGCAGCACAAAAATCAGGGATACGAAAGCGACCGCGCCTGACACCAGCAAGGGATAGGGTCTACCGAAAATAAACTCGCCCTCAAACATGCGGGCGACGGCGTACATCGCGTCCACCCCCAGCAATATGCTGGAGACAAATAGCATGTGCGCCCACATAAAAAGCACCAACACCAATCCGCTGCCGCCCTGCAGGACATCCAGCCAGGCCGGCCCGCGATTCATAGTGGCTGCGTTGCTTGCCGCATGGCCATGGTGTTTCTCCACCGCAATTACCCTCCACGTTTGCGCCGCAAAATATCGCCGCGGGTTCAACCTAAAAAGGCCAAATCCATGGCACGACGACCATTGTTACCGCTCCCACCAGAATGGTCAACGGAATGCCCAATCTGAGGAAGTCGACAAAACGATACTCCCCCGGCCCCCACACCATCATATTGGTCTGGTAACCGATAGGCGTCGAAAAACTGGCAGACGCGGCGACCATGAGGGTTACCGCATACGGTACCACACTTACCCCCAAATCCTGACTGGCGGCTACCGCAATGGGGAACATCAGTACCGCCGCGGCCGCGTTAGTTATCAGGGCCGAAAAAACGGCGGTAACGAAAAACAGCGCCAGCATGGTGGCCAGTGGCGAACCCGCCGCACTTGCAACCAAAAAGTTCGCTATCAGCGCGGCAAGCCCGCTTTCCTCCATCGCTTTTCCCAGCGCCAGAGAAGCCGCGATAGCTGCCAGAACCTGCCAACTGATACTGCGTCGCGCGCCATTCATAGTGCAACAGCGGGTAAAAATCATCAAGGCGGCAGCCAGCATCGCCGCCTTGAACATCGACAACAGGCCGCTGGCCGCGGACAGCACCATCACCAGCATGATGCCGATAGCCACCCAGCGCTTGCTGTGCCTCGCGGGCTGAAAGTCGGCTACCGGGCTAACCACGAGGAAATCCCGCGAGAAGCGCTGCTTGCGCACAAACTCGCTATTGGTTTCCAGCAGCACGGTATCACCCGGCTTTAATTCAACATCACCAATTCGCTGTTTGATTTGCTTGCCATCACGGCAAACCGCGATGATAACGGCGCCGTAATACTTGCGAAAGTTGCCCACTCTGACACTCTTGCCCAACAGCGGGAAATCGGG
>JAHEGP010000049.1 GCA_024645065.1 Cellvibrionales bacterium
TGCAGCTTATTCGGCTAATTGCCGTCACTGGGGGCCGTTCGACCTGAAACGGTTTCAGAACAACGGTTCGGGCAATTCTAGCATGCAGCTGCCTCCCAAGGCTTGGGGTTCCGGGAGCGGTTCATAGGCTTGTCACCGCGTCGTTTTCTGTTATGATGCGCGGTCTTCGCGAGCGGGCCCCTCCGGGCCGGTATCAGGATGCGGTGCCGAACAGCTGATTCGGTGGCGGCATCCGTCAGAGACAAGGTGTACATCATGCAGAAAGATATTCATCCGTCCTACAATGAAATTACCGCAAGTTGTAGTTGTGGGAATACCATACAGACTCGCTCTACATTGGGGCAGGATATCCATATCGAAGTCTGTTCAGCTTGCCATCCGTTCTATACCGGTAAGCAGAAAGTGTCCGATACCGGTGGTCGGATCGATCGCTTTAACAAGCGTTTTGGCAGACGTTCGGCTTCCTGAACCAGGCAACCATCGTCTTTTGGCAATCTCGCTCCCGGCAGTTGTTAGATGAGCTGCAGGGCTCTCGCCGCATTCATGGTTTTGACAGCCGTTGTGGGCTGGTATTTTGTATCGTCGGGTTCGCCAGGCAGTGGCGCGGCTGCCGCAGAGGCCTTTTGTCAATCGGATGGCTCTGGTGAAGAATTCGCATGGCGCCATATTCACGATGGCGACACCCTTACTCTCGCTGACGGGCGAAGGGTAAGGGTCATTGGCTTGAACGCGCCTGAAGTTGCCCGTTCAGGGCATGGCGGCGACCCTTTTGCCAATGAGGCGACCAACGCCGCCAGGAATTTTTTCCGCGATTCCAACAAGGTCGTAATTCAGCCTGGCACTGAGGATCGGGATCGCCATGGTCGTTTGTTAGCCCATGTCTTTCGCCCCACAGACGGCGCCAGCCTTGCCTCAAGCCTGGTGGCGCAGGGTTTGGCCTGGCAGGTCGCGGTTCCACCCAATCTCGGCTATGTCGAATGCAATCGTGCTGCCGAGAGCAGGGCGCGAGCCGAAGGCCTCGGGCTTTGGTCAAGCCAATACCTGGGCTCCGAGCAGGCTCGCGAACTGCGTCCTGGTTTCAGGGTTTTATCCGGCCGGATAGAGCGGGTTTCTTTCAAAAAAAGCTGGTGGCTGGAAACTGACGCAGGGTTTGTTGTCCGTATCCCCGATTCCGAACGGATGTTTTTCGAGCGTGGGTCCCTGGAGCGATTGCCCGGGGTTTCCGTTGAGGTTCGCGGCTGGATGTATCGACGCTCTGCCAAGCCACCTTACAGCCCGTGGGTATTACTGCTGCGCCACCCTTCGGCCCTGCAATTCCCGGATTGACCAGTGGCGCCAAGGCCCTGGCGCTTGTGGGATATAGGCGATTTCTATATGCTAGCTCGCCTGTTTTTGACTCCAGTTTTTCGTACGGATGATCTTCATGAGTGACCTGAAGAAAGCGTCGTTGGATTATCATGCCTTGCCTAAACCGGGCAAGATCGCAATTCAATTGACGAAGGCAGCTGAAACGCAGCGGGATTTGGCTTTGGCCTACAGTCCCGGTGTTGCGGCGCCTGTAAGGGCTATAGCTGAAAATCCGGATGACGTATACCTCTACACGGCAAAAGGCAACTCGGTGGCAGTTATCTCTGATGGCAGCGCTATCCTCGGCCTCGGAAATCTTGGCCCCCTGGCAAGCAAGCCCGTGATGGAGGGCAAGGCGCTGTTGTTCAAGCGCTTTGCCAATATCGACGCCATTGATATTGAAGTTAAAACCGACTCGGTGAAGGGTTTTATCGATTCAGTCGCCAGCATTGCAGATACCTTTGGTGGAATTAACCTCGAAGATATACGAGCTCCCGAATGCTTTGAGATTGAGAGGCAGCTTGTTGAGCTGTGCGATGTTCCGGTATTTCATGACGATCAGCATGGCACTGCAATTGTTAACGCTGCTGGATTGCTCAATGCGCTTGATATCCAGGGGAAATCGCTTCCCGGGGCGCGCATCGTTTGTCTTGGAGCGGGAGCAGCTGCAATCGCCTGTATGCGCCTGTTGGTTGAGATGGGCGCCCGGCGGGGTAATATATTGATGTTGGATCGACGCGGCGTTATCTATACCGGCCGGGACGGGGTAAACCAGTATAAAGCCGAATTCGCCAATGACACAGCTGCGCGCAGCCTGGCAGATGCCTGTGAAGGTGCGGATGTATTTATCGGCCTTTCCGGGGCCAACTTATTGATGCCGGAAGTACTCAAGACCATGGCGCCAAGGCCGGTGATCTTTGCCTGCTCCAACCCCGATCCAGAAATCTCGCCAGAGCTGGCCAGGCAAACGAGGGATGATCTGATAATGGCAACCGGTCGTTCCGATTACCCCAACCAGGTTAACAATGTGCTCGGCTTTCCGTTTATTTTCCGCGGAGCGCTGGACGTCAGGGCGCGAGAAATCAACACCACAATGAAAGTTGCTGCGGTCAGAGCGCTGTGCCAACTCGCGAGGGAGCCGGTTCCGCAATCGGTGCTCGATGTGTGTGATGAAGCATCGTTGAGTTTCGGTCCGGAATATATCCTGCCCAAGCCGATGGACCCACGCCTGATGAGTTTCGTCAGCGATGCAGTCGCCCGCGCGGCAGTTGCAACCGGGGTGGCGCGCAAGGCTTACCCGGAACACTACCCGATAAAGCCACCGTTGGTTAATTAGTCCAGGCCGAATAGAGCACCGGCAGGCCTGTTGTTTTCAGCAGCGCGATCGACCTGTGTGTTCCCTTGCCTTACAGCTTGCATGGCGCCCCGTCCCAAGCTTGCTGGACAGCGGCGGGGTGCCAGTTGGCCTTGGGGACTCTGCTTGCCCGCGTTCAGGGGCGTGGTGCTAAAAAAGATCTTCTTCCATTAGTTCCTCGCCACCAGTGCCGCCGTTGCCACCAAAGCCGGTATCGGCATATTCGCTGGGTGCAAGCTCGGTTCGAAAAACCTCGAAGATCGCATCATTCTGTCCAGGCCTGGCCAGCAGTCCGGAAACGGGGTCGATTCGGACCATGGTCATGCCATTGGGTTGCTCCCAGTTGCGCTCTGGCTTGCCCTCAAGTGCAAATGCCATATAGTCCATCCAGATCGGCAATGCCGCGGTACCGCCGTATTCCTTTCTTCCCAGGTGTTCATTCTGGTCAAAACCAAGCCATACGGTCGTTACAATATCGCGATTGTAGCCGGAGAACCATGCGTCGGTGGGGCCATTGGTAGTTCCGGTCTTGCCCGCCAGGTCGCCGCGCCCCAGGGTCTTGGCTTTGGTTGCGGTACCCCTGGTAATAACGTCCTTGAGCATGGAGTTCATGAGGTAATGGGTTCGCGCGTCCATCACTCGCTTGGCGATTACTGCTTCTGTTTCATCTCCGTCCTGTTTTAGGTGATCACAGTCGCCACAGGCGACGGCCGGTTTGGCAGTTACCAGCGTGTTACCGTCGATATCCTGAATCTCTGCCACGACGTAAGGCTTGATCAGGAAACCACCGTTGGCCAATACTGCGTAGGCGCGCACCAGCTCCATTGGGCTTATTGTCAGGGTGCCCAGTGCAAGTGACAGGTCTTTTGGCAGGTCGGATGATCGAAAGCCGAAACGGGTGACATAATCGACAGCGGGTTGGACTCCAATCGAGCGCAACAACCTTATGGATACCAGGTTGCGGGACAAATAGAGGGCCTTGCGCAAGCGCGTTGGACCATAGAACCTGCCGCTGGCATTGACCGGTCGCCAGGTCGCCTCCAGCCGGTCATCTTCAAACACTACCGGTGCATCATTAATGATACTGGCAGCGGTGAAGCCATTTTGCAGCGCGGCTGCGTACAGGAAAGGCTTGAAATTGGATCCGGGCTGACGCTTGGCCTGGATGACCCGGTTGAATTTGCTCTGCTGGAAGTCAATACCGCCGACCATAGCGAGCACCGCGCCGTCGTCGGGTCGCAGCGAGATCAGCGCCGCCTGGGCATCCGGCACCTGGCCCAGCCGCCATTTACCCTCGTGCTGGTTGATGCGCACAACGTCTCCTACGCTGTACAGGTCGGCAGCCGATTGAGGTGGCTTGCCGAGACTGTCTTCATTGATTTTTGCCCTTGCATCGGCGAGGCCGTCGCTCCAGGCCAGTGCAACGGTATCTCCATTTGCCAACAGCAGCGAGACGCTCTTTTCATTTACCACTGTCACCGCCGCCGCCTGCTGTTCGCCGATAGTCGGCATATCAAGCAGCGCTGATTGCCATTCCGCCAGCGGCAAGTCGTCTCCTTGCTCTTTAGCAATTGGCAGGCGAACTTCCGGTCCACGATAGCCGTGTCGCTTGTCGTAGGCCAGCAGGCCTTTCAAGGTTGCCTGATTGGCTCGGTTCTGCAATTTGCTATCGATGGTCGTATAAACCCGGTAGCCGTTGGTGTAGGCGTCGGAACCAAAGCGACGCACCATTTGCGCTCTGGCCATCTCCGCTACCCAGGGCGCGGAGAGTTCGAGCCGATCCCCGTGCAAGCTGGCTGTGATCGGCGCGCTTTGGGCCTGTTCCAGCTCCCGGGCGTCAATGTAGCCAAGCTTGTTCATGCGGGTAAGTATCCAGTTGCGGCGCTCCAGGGCCCGAGCAGGATTCACCAGTGGATTGAAGCTTGATGGCGCTTTGGGAAGGCCGGCAATCATTGCCAGCTGTGCAAGGTCGAGTTGATCGATACTCTTGCCGTAGTATACCTGGGCGGCGGCACCGATTCCGTAGGCGCGGTTGCCGAGATAGATTTTATTGAAGTAAAGCTCGAGGATCTCTTCTTTGCTCAGCTTCTGGTCGATTTGCAAGGCCAGCATGATTTCAGTGAACTTGCGGGTAAACGTGCGCTCGCGACTGAGGAAGTAGTTCTTGGCCACCTGCATGGTAATGGTGGAGCCTCCGGAGCGAATGCTGCCGGTCGAGGCGAGCTCGCTTGCCGCCCGCAACAGTCCTGTCAGATCGACCCCGTGGTGCTCAAGAAACGTATCGTCCTCTGCAGCTAGAATTGCATGGATCAGCTTGGGTGGCACCTGGTCGTAGGTAAGCGGAGTTCGCTTTTTCTCGCCAAATTCTCCTATTAATATCCCGTCCCTGGAAAATACCCGCAGAGGAATTTGCAGCTGAATGTCTTGCAGGGTGTCGACAGCGGGCAATTTAGGGCTAAGGTATAGGAAGACGCCCGCCGCCACCATTACGGCCCCGGCGACGCACAGCGCAAGTAGCCAGGCAACAAATTTGGAAAGGCTGGTAAGTTTGCTCATCGGGTAGTCTTGGTTTCAGGGGGAATCGGCTTCACAGTTTCGCAATCAATGTAACTCGGCGGCCATTATAAGCTTATTTTCCTCCGATAATCATTTGCGCTATTGCGGATCGTGATATTTACTTAATTCATCATAAAAGCGCTCTAAGTGGCCGAAAAATAGGATATTCAGCGTGTTTGGACTCTTTGGAAAGAAAAAACCCGCATTGGTGCTCGGTCTCGACATCAGTTCGTCGTCGGTAAAGTTGCTGGAACTCAGCAAGTCCGGCGATAGCTACAAGGTGGAGAGCTACGCTGTAGCCTCGCTGCCACCGAATGCTGTGGTCGAAAAAAACATCAATGATGTAGAGGCAATTGCCGAATCCATCATCAAGACTGTCGAACTCGCCAGGACCAAGGTGAAGAATGCGGCTCTTGCGGTGGCCGGTTCTGCAGTTATTACCAAGGTCATCGAGATGGATAGCAACCTTAACGATGACCAGATGGAAGCACAGATTTCCCTGGAGGCAGACCAGTATATTCCCTATCCACTGGACGAGGTGGCAATCGATTTTGAAATCATCGGGGAGTCAGAGCGCAATCCGGAGCAAGTCGAGGTGTTGTTGGCGGCTTGCCGAGGAGAGAACGTGGAGTTGCGTTCGGATGCGCTCGAGGCTGCCAACCTGCACGCCAGGATAGTCGATGTGGAAGCCTACGCCCTGCAGCGCGCTTACGACCTGATGATTAAACCCCAGCTTGGGCTGGACGATGAACAGGTGGTTGCGGTGGTTGATATTGGGGCTACCATGACTACCCTGAGCGTTTTTAATGATGGGGAAGCCAAGTATACCCGGGAACAACTGTTTGGCGGCAAGCAGCTAACCGAAGAGATCCAGAGGCGCTACGGCTTATCGGTTGAAGAGGCAGGGCTTGCCAAGAAGCAGGGTGGACTGCCTGACGACTATGAGCAGGAAGTGCTAGACCCTTTCAAAGAGGCGATCGTGCAACAGATTACCCGCTCGCTCCAGTTCTTCTTTTCTTCCAGTCCCTATAACGATGTCGACTTTATTGTCCTGGCAGGTGGTGTGGCGGCCATGCCCGGGCTGTGCGAACTGGTACAGGAGCGTCTCGGGACACCTGCGGCCGTTGCAAATCCTTTTGCCAATATGGCAGTGGCATCGAAAGTCAATTCGGTGGCCCTGGGCAATGATGCTCCTGCAATGATGATTGCATGCGGCCTGGCGATGAGGAGTTTTGCCTAATGCCTAATATCAATTTACTGCCATGGCGGGAAGAGCGCCGAAAAGTACTTAAGCAAGAGTTCTTCGCTTTACTTGGAGCGGTTTCCCTTGCCGGTTTGTTGTGCGTCGGGCTTGCCTGGTTGTTGATGAATCTGTCGATTGATAACCAGCGCGATCGCAACGTATTCCTGCAAAAGCATATCTCTGATCTCGAACTGCAGGTCAAGGAGATCAAGGAGTTGAAATCACGCCGCGCTGAGTTACTTGAGCGGATGAAGATTATCCAGAACTTGCAGGGTAACCGCCCTGTAATTACCCGGGTATTCAGCGAACTTGTGACGTCACTTCCTGAGGGTGTTTACTTCACGAACCTGGCATTGAAAGGCAAGCAGTTGAGTATTGAAGGTACTGCCGAGTCCAACAACCGCGTTTCCAGCCTGATGCGAAAGCTGGATCAATCCGAGTGGTTTGAAGATCCCAACCTGACGCAGGTCAAGGCCAACCCCGGATATGGCGAGCAAGCGAGTGATTTTACGATGTCTGTGAAGCTGGTGCTGCCGGGTGCGGAGGAGGAACAGCTGAGCAAAAAGAAAGAGAAGCAATCTTCCAGAAGCAAAAAAAGAAGCAAGTAGCAGGGACAAACGGAGAACATAGGCAATGGCAATAGCTGATACATTTCGGTCCCTGCGAGAGGTCGATTTCGATGACCTCAGCATGGACAACCTGGGAACCTGGCCGACCCCTATCAAGGTTCTGGTATGGCTGCTGGCTTTTGCAGCTATCCTGACCGCCGGGTACTTTATGGTGGTGAAATCCCAACAGGAGTTGCTCGCTCAGGAGCAGGCTAGAGAGGCTGATCTACGAAAGCTGTATGTACGTCGTGCCGAGGAGGCTGCAAACCTGGAGGCCTACCGCGTGCAGATGGCGGAAATTGAGAAAAACTTCGGGGTATTGCTGAGTCAATTGCCCGAGGATACCGAAGTACCGGGTTTGCTTGATGATATTTCCAATGTTGGGGTGACTAACGGTCTGGCGCTTGATTTTATTGGCCTGAAGCCGGAGCAGCGAAAAGAGTTTTACGTTGAGCTGCCGATCACCATCGAAGCGACTGGCACGTATCACGACTTCGGGGCATTTGTGAGT
The DNA here is from genome assembly GCA_024645065.1 of Cellvibrionales bacterium. Classification (GTDB taxonomy): domain Bacteria; phylum Pseudomonadota; class Gammaproteobacteria; order Pseudomonadales; family JAHEGP01; genus JAHEGP01. The sequence goes on from JAHEGP010000049.1 coordinate 7,620, forward strand.
GGAGTATCTTCACTGCCTCGTATCGTCACACTGCACGATTTTAATATCCAGCGGGAAAAATCAAGGGGCAACCAGGCCGGCGAACTGAAAATGGAAGTCCTGGCCAAGACTTATCGCTACAAGGATGATTGATCTGGGGCATGAGGAAATACGGGAATGAATCGTAGAACACTGACAGTTACACTTTTTCTGCCCCTGCTTTTATCGGGATGCATCGGAGATGATTATTCGGATATCAGGCAGTTCATGGAAGAGGTGAAGGCGCGACCCAAAAAGCAGATAGAGCCTATACCGATCTATCCGCCCTACAAGTCTTACACCTATAGCGTTATGGCAAATCGCTCTCCATTTGCCAAACCAATGGCGATCAAGGAAATCTCGAGGTTGGTTGGGCCGGTTAGCAGTGTCAAGCCTAACGAGGACCGGGCTCGAGAATATCTGGAAACCTTTGCGGTTGAATCCTTGTCCCTGGTGGGGCATATCCAGAAGGGCGGCGTGATGTACGCGCTGATCAACGACGGGCAGGATTCAGTGCACCCCGTCACAGTGGGAAATTACCTGGGGCGCAATCACGGCAAGATCGTTGGTTTAACTGAAACCGAAATCAACTTGACCGAAATCGTTCCCGGCGGCGGAGATACCTGGGTGGAACGCCCCAGGACCATCTCTTTGCAAGAATAAATTAAACAGGTATTGAATCTACGATGGATGTTGTGGCCATGAAAACCAGTGTAATGACAACAGTAACTCAACGATCTAAGATCATGTCGCGGAGTCTTTCGACACTGCTGATAATGGGTCTGTTACCGGTGCAACAGGCACTGGCAGCGGCCATCGACGGTATCGATTTTAACTCGTTACCTGGCGATAAGGTCGAAATCCGTCTCGATTTTGACGAGGCGCCGCCGTTGCCGAAATCCTACACCATCGACCAGCCGGCGCGGATCGCGCTGGACTTCCCTGGCGTTGAAAGCAATCTTGAACAAAAGAAGCATACTCTGGATTTCAGCAACGCCCAGAGCGTCATGGTATTGGAAGCGTCAGGCCGGACCCGGGTTATTGTCAATTTGGTCGAAATGACCGGTTATGAAACCCGGGTTGAGGGAAACAGTCTTTATCTGGTGCTGGGTGACGAGGGCGCACGAGACTACCTCAAGCCAACCCGGGCAGATATCGACTCACAATTTGTTGCTTCCAGTGCAAGTAAGCAAATTACTGCTATTGATTTCCAGCGTGGCGAAGAGGGCGAGGGCAAGCTGCTGCTGACTCTCTCTGATCCAGCGGTGGACGTCGATGTCAGCAAGCAGGGCCGAAATATCGCTGTGAACTTTTCAGGAGTAGACATACCGGAGAACCTGCAGCGCCGTTACGATGTGGTTGACTTCGCCACTCCGGTCACCTCGATCAGCGCTGATGAGCGCGACGGCAGGGCCACTCTGTTGATTCAGCCGACGGGTGACTACGACTACCTCGCATACCAGATGGATGAAACCTACGTTGTGAGTGTGCGGCCGCTGGCGGAAGAGGAAATCGAAGCACGCAAGAGCGAGTTCATGTACACCGGTGAAAAGCTGTCGCTTAACTTCCAGGACATTGAAGTGCGCGCAGTACTGCAGCTGATTGCTGACTTTACCGAGCTCAATCTGGTCGCCAGTGATACCGTGAAAGGTAAGATAACACTGCGCCTGCAGAACGTTCCCTGGGACCAGGCGCTGGATCTGGTGTTAAAAACCAAGGGTCTGGACAAGCGCCAGGTAGGCAACGTGCTGATGGTCGCTCCGGCGGCAGAAATTGCAGCCCGCGAGCGCCAGGAGATTGAAACCAACAAGCAGCTCGAGGAGTTGTCTCCGCTGCAGACCGAATACATTCGTGTGCTCTACGCCAATGCCGCCGAATTGTTTGCCCTGTTTCAGTCAAGCGGCTCCGGCGAGGGCGCCGAGTCGACTGGCAGTATCCTGTCCTCCCGCGGCCAGGTTATTGTCGACGAGCGCACCAATTCACTGCTGGTTACTGAAACACCGCAAAAAATAGAGGAAGTGCGCCGGTTGCTGCGCCTTATCGATGTACCGGTGCGACAGGTAATGATTGAGTCAAGGATCGTGGTTGCCAACTCTGACTTTGCCCAGGACCTGGGTATCAAGTGGGGTGGTGCGATAGCCAGTAATAATGAAGATCCTGCGTCCATTGCGTCCGGGTCCCTGACATCCAATGTCATCGCTCGAGAAACCGGAACCCTGGTGTTCCCCGAAGCATTGGTCGTCGACCTCGGAGTACAACAAGCCGGCGCTACTTCATTCGCGGTAGATTACGTCAGCGACAGGCTCAATCTTTCAGCCGAACTGTCGGCGCTTGAAAGTAACGGTGAAGGTGAGGTGGTGTCGCAGCCCAAGGTCATTACTGGCGACAAGCAGCAGGCCACTATCAAGTCTGGTCAGCAAGTACCCTACCTGGAGAGTTCTTCCAGCGGTCGAACCACGGTCAAGTTCAAGGACGCCGTGCTGAAACTGGATGTGACGCCAAATATTACTCCTGACGATCGCATTATCATGGATCTTGTCATCAACCAGGATGAAGTTGGTGGCTTTATTAACGGCGAATTCAACTCGCAAATCCCGATTATCGACACCACTGAGCTGGTAACCCAGGTGTTGGTGGACAACGGTGAAACCATTGTGCTGGGCGGGGTATTCCAGTTGCAGGATTTGACCTCGGTGACCAAAACTCCGTTCCTGGGAGACATTCCTTACCTCGGTCGCCTGTTCCGCCGCACGTCGCAGAGCAAGGAGAAAACTGAAACCTTGATCTTTATCACGCCGCGTATATTATCCGATAACCTACTGGACTAATGTGCGATGACTGATGTCAAATCAGGATAATGTGATTCTCATAGGCCCCATGGGGGCAGGTAAATCTACCATCGGCCGCCTTTTGGCGGCCGAGTTGCGTCTACCGTTTGTCGATTCCGATGAAGAGATTGAAAGGCGATGCGGTGCAGACATCGGATGGATCTTCGATATGGAGGGCGAGCAAGGCTTCCGTGATCGCGAAACCGCCATGCTGCAAGAATTGGTGTTGCACCACGGTATGGTCCTCGCCACCGGCGGGGGTACCGTGGAGCGTGCGGAAAACCGCCGCTTGCTGGCAGATCACGGATTCGTGGTTTATCTGCATACCTCGATTGCCCGTCAACGCGAGCGCACCGCGCGTGACCGCAAGCGACCCTTGCTGCAAAATGGTGATCCGGCCGTGGTATTGAAGGAGTTAATGCACCGACGGGATCCTCTGTACCGCGAAACCGCCGATCTGGTGGTTTCTACCGATGCCCGTAATGCCCGTTCGCTGGTGCAAGATCTGGCGTCTAGAATACGTGCCGAAAGCCCCCGCTGAATTCCCGGACCTCCGTGATGGTATTGCCGCCTGAGCGGCGGTTATACTGGCCCGGGCATGATCGACGCATCAGGCTCCACCACCCATTCGAGGACTCCGGAATGTTTAAGCAGCTCACAGTGGAGCTCGGCGAGCGCAGCTACCCGATTTACATCGGTCACGGCTTATTGCAGACTCCCGACTTGCTGACCGACCACATTCGCGGCAAGCAAGTTCTGGTGGTAAGCAATGAAACGGTAGCACCACTGTACCTTGAGCCAGTCATTGAGGCGTGCAGCAAGCTGCAGGTAAACACTTGTATATTGCCCGACGGTGAGCAATACAAGAATCTGGAAGTGCTGAACCGCATATTCGATACTTTGCTGGCGCGGCGTCACAACCGAACCACGACTTTGTTGGCCCTTGGCGGTGGTGTGGTCGGCGATATGACTGGGTTTGCCGCGGCTTGTTACCAGCGGGGCGTAGATTTTATCCAGTTGCCGACCACTCTTTTGGCTCAGGTCGATTCGTCCGTGGGCGGCAAAACCGCTGTTAACCATGCTGCAGGGAAAAACATGATAGGGGCTTTTTACCAGCCTCGGGCGGTGATAGCGGATATCGCCACGTTGTCCACCCTGCCGCCCAGGGAATACTCCGCCGGACTTGCTGAAGTTTTGAAATACGGGCTGATTGCGGATCGCGAGTTTTTTGACTGGATTGAATCCAACAGCGCTGCACTGTTGGAGCGAGACAGCGAAGCTATGGTAAAGGCCATTTACCGGTCCTGCGAGAACAAGGCCAGAGTTGTGGCGCGCGATGAGCGCGAGGACGGGGTCCGTGCGACTCTCAACCTGGGTCATACCTTCGGTCATGCTATCGAGACGTTTCAGGGGTATGGCGATTGGCTTCACGGTGAGGCCGTAGCAGCAGGTATGGTCATCGCAGCGGAGTTATCTGCGCAGCTGCACTGGATCGACCGCGAGAGTGTGGCACGCATTGTGCATGTTATTTCGTCGATGGGTCTGCCCGTTGCTCCACCCGCCGCTATGACGGCCGCACAGTTCCTGGAGTTGATGGCGGTAGACAAAAAGGTGCTCGATGGCAGCTTGCGCCTGGTGGCTCTGCAAGCCCTCGGTAAGGCCTGCGTCACCACAGAGCCCAGCGCAGACCTTATCGCCAGTGCAATTGAGGCAAGCCGCAGCTATCCCGGCTGAGACGATTCAGCCGAAAAGCTTGCTTGCAAGCGTATTTGTGCCGGTAGCGCCCTGAGTGTAAAATGGCGATCCCTTTTTGCTGGCACAGCTTCCGCGGTCAGCTGTTTTTCTTTAATCCCTTGATTGTAAAGCGATTTGTGAGTATTCATGAGGAAAGGACTATATAGCCCCGGTGACTTTAAAGATAACTGCGGGTTTGGCCTGATAGCCCATATCGAAGGCGTTGCAAGCCACCAATTGTTGGCAACGTCGATCGAATCTCTTACCTGCATGACACATCGCGGGGGAATTGCTGCGGACGGAAAAACCGGCGACGGGTGTGGCCTGTTGCTGCAAAAACCCGACAGTTTCCTGCGGCAGGTCGCTGGGGAAGCGTTCACCACGCCGCTGGCTGACAAGTATGCGGTTGGCCAGGTATTCCTGAGTCCAGACCCCGTAAAAAGCGGCGAGCAGAAGCGTCAGCTCGAGATGGCACTGAAGGCACAGGGTCTGACCGTTCCCGGTTGGCGTCTTGTGCCGACGGATCCAGGGGTGCTTGGTCCCATTGCGCTGGAGTCAATGCCCCGAATCGAGCAGGTTTTTGTCCAGGCTGAGCGAGAGTTTTCCGAGCAGGAATTTGAGGTGGCGCTTTTCGTCGCTCGTCGCAAGTCCGAGTTGGCAGTCGGTGAGGACGAGCACTTTTATATCAGCAGCCTCTCCTGTGCGGTGCTCAGTTACAAGGGGCTGATGATGCCCGCTGACCTGACGCTGTTCTATCCGGATCTGGCGGACCAGCGGATGGAGACAGCCATCTGTGTGTTTCACCAGCGTTTTTCGACCAATACTTTGCCGCGCTGGCCCCTGGCCCAGCCTTTTCGTTATCTGGCTCACAATGGTGAGATCAATACGATAACCGGCAATCGAAACTGGGCGGAAGCTCGCACCAGCAAATTCAAGACCAGCCTGTTGCCCGACATTGAAGCGCTGTCGCCGCTTGTCAATCGAACCGGTTCCGACTCATCCAGCCTGGACAACATGCTGGAAGTGTTATTGACCGGCGGCATGAATATCAACCGAGCGATCAGTACTCTGGTGCCACCTGCCTGGCAAAATGTTGAAGATCTCGATCCCGATGAGAGGGCATTTTTCGAGTACTCCTCCATGCATATGGAGCCCTGGGATGGTCCGGCCGGTATGGTAATGACCGATGGACGCTATGCCATTTGCATGCTCGACCGCAATGGCCTTCGGCCAGCCCGCTATGTAGTGACCAAGAACGGTTTTATTACTCTCGCATCCGAAGTCGGCACCTATGCCTATCGGCCAGAGGACGTGTTAGAGAAGGGGCGTGTCGGGCCCGGTCAGATATTATCGGTAGATACACGAACCGGATCTATCCGGCACACCCAGGACGTGCGGGATGAACTCAAGTGTGCCAACCCCTACACCCTGTGGCTAAAACAGGAAACGATCCGGATCGAGTCGACCTTGCAGGGCGAAGTTGAACCCGAGCAATTGGCGCCGGAAGAATTGCTGCCCTACCAGAAAATGTACAACGTCACTTTCGAGGAGCGCGATCAGGTGCTGCGGCCGCTTACTGAAACGGGGCAGGAAGCAGTTGGCTCTATGGGTGATGATACCCCGATGGCAGTTCTGTCGGAGAAACAGCGCTCGATATTCGACTATTTTCGGCAACAGTTTGCGCAGGTCACCAATCCGCCCATCGATCCTTTGCGTGAATCCATCGTGATGTCGCTGGAGACCTGCCTTGGCGTCGAGCAAAACATTTTCGAGGACTCTCCGGAGCATGCGCGGAGGATAATCCTGAATTCCCCGGTTTTGTCGCCGGGCAAGTTCGAGCAACTGCTGAAATTCGAGCATCCGGATTTTCAGAAAGCATTTATAAGTCTGCTTTATGACCCCCTGGCGTCGAATCTGGAGCAGGCCCTGCTGGCAATTGCTGACGAGGCGGAGCAGGTGGCCCGTTCGGGCAAGGCTCTGCTGATGCTGTCAGACAGAGGCTTGAAGCCAGGATTGCTGCCGGTCTCCAGTTTGCTGGCCACCGGCGCAGTGCACCACCGGTTGATCGAGCGAGGACTGCGTTGTGAAGCCAATCTGGTGATCGAGACCGGAGCGGCCAGGGACTCACATCAGATCGCTGCTTTGATCGGCTTTGGTGCCACCGCGGTCTACCCCTATCTCAGTTTCAATATCATCAGTGATATGTTGCGCAGTGGCGAGTTGACGGGTGACGAGGTCAATGCCCACACCCGCTATCGCAAGGGCATTAACAAGGGCCTGATGAAAATCCTCTCTAAAATGGGGATCTCAACCATTGCGTCCTACCGAGGGGCCCAGTTGTTCGAGGCTGTCGGCTTGTCAGACGAAGTGGTGCAGCTGTGTTTTCCAGGCGTCGCCAGTCGAATTCAGGGAGCACGTTTCAGTGACCTCGAGCAAGATCAGGTAGAACTTGGCAAGCTGGCCTGGACCAAGCGCAAGCCCCTGGTCCAGGGTGGCATTCTCAAGTACGTGCACGGGGGCGAGTATCACGCGTTCAACCCTGACGTGGTCATGACCCTGCAGGCAGCGGTGCAAACCGGCGACTACGGCAAATACAAGGTTTACGCAGATCTGGTCAATCATCGCGCCCCTGCCAGTCTCCGCGACCTTTTCAAGCTGGTGCCGGACCGAGCGGCAATTTCGCTGGATGAGGTAGAGTCGATAGAGGCGATAACCCGGCGCTTCGACTCGGCTGGTATGTCGCTCGGTGCCCTGTCACCAGAGGCGCATGAAGCGTTGGCAGCGGCGATGAATCGACTCGGCGCGAGGTCAAATTCCGGTGAGGGGGGCGAGGATCCGGCTCGGTTTGGTACCGAGCGGATATCCAAGATAAAACAGATCGCCTCTGGCAGGTTTGGGGTTACCCCCCATTATCTCGTCAATGCCGAAGTTTTGCAGATTAAGGTTGCCCAGGGCGCCAAGCCAGGTGAGGGTGGACAGTTGCCCGGCGGCAAGGTTAACCAGCTCATTGCGCGACTTCGCTATTCGGTGCCGGGCGTAACCCTGATTTCCCCGCCACCCCACCACGATATTTATTCCATTGAGGATCTGGCGCAGCTTATCTTCGATCTCAAGCAGGTCAACCCCAATGCGCTGGTGTCGGTCAAGCTGGTGGCGGAGGCCGGTGTTGGAACCATTGCGGCCGGTGTTGCCAAGGCCTATGCTGATTTGATTACCATCTCAGGCTACGATGGTGGCACCGGAGCCAGCCCGCTCACATCGATTCGCTATGCAGGTAGCCCCTGGGAACTCGGCTTGAGTGAGACTCACCAGGCACTGCGTGCCA
>JAHEGP010000246.1 GCA_024645065.1 Cellvibrionales bacterium
ACCCGTTGCTGGCTCTCTGTGGAACGTTGAGAACCCGACCGGTCGACTGCTACTGACAGTGGGCTATGCCCTGGGTTGGGGCCTGTGTATCCTGTCGACCTTCGTTATCAACCACTTTGAGTTGTTCGGGCTGCAACAGGTCTATTTCAGGCTGCGTAACAAGCCCGAGCCGAAGCCCTGGTTTACCGACCGTTTTCTCTATCGGCTGGTACGCCACCCGCTGCAGCTGGGAATTTTGCTGGGTATCTGGGTGGTACCCACCATGTCGATGTCGCTGTTTTTCCTCTCTGTCACCATGACGATTTACATACTGATCGGACTGCACTTCGAAGAGAAAGACCTGGTGACTACCCTGGGTAAGGACTACATCGAATACCGCAAGCGGGTACCCAGGCTGTTGCCCCTGCCGCGGCCAGCAAAGCGGCGGGAAATGGTAGCCGAAGCGGCGAGAGAAAGCTAAGCCTTGCGTCACTCAGACGGGGTCAAGCCGGGTCGTCAGGTAGTGCCTGCCGGAGTGGATTCCGACGGACATTTCGGCCCCATCGACCCATGGATCGCCGGCTGCGTTCAGGGAAACAGGCATCGGGCGGCCCGGCTCCACAGCCCGGCTGCCAGCCGAATGCCAGCGAGCCCAAGCCGGGCAAAATGGGCCCCGCCGGCTCAACCAGTGCTGGTACAGACTATCACTTCATCCCAATCCACACGCCTGAAATCATTTTGACACGGTTGGCCAAAACTGCTCCAGACCTCTGGCAACACGGCAGCACCGGCTGTTTTCGCCAACTTCACAACCAAGGAATTGGTGGTGGCGTCCGGTCGCCAGAAACCCCTGGCATGCATGCAGACATCGGCATTGGACGATGGCCTGCCGTGCTTATGGCTGCGCAACAGGGGTATGAAGCTTTGTTCTGAAATACTGGCTCTGTCAATCTGTGCAAGCTGCTTTAAATTACCTTCACTTCGCTGCATGGATCGTGCCGCCCAGGGCATAAAGCGGGTTCGAAAAGCGGCGCGAAAATTGAACCTGGCTTTGCCCTGCCACCAGCCGCGTTGCCGGGCATAGTTTTCGGCTTGCGCGGCGATCTCGTCGTAATCAGTGGTGATACTCAGATCGTTGGAAATGGCCGCCCTCTGCCTTACCTCCTGCTTTGCCCAAAACCGCCCCGCGGTATCCAGCACGAACGCGGTGTTGTGGTCGCAGACGATGAAGGCGTTGTCGTAGCGAAACTTTTTATCGCGATAAGCTGCGGCACCCCCCTGGCCGTAGGCTTCCAGGTAATCAATGATCGTCGCGCAGGCTTTTTCCGCCGTACTTGCTTGCTCCAACGCCAGGCGCAACAAATCCATACCCAGCAATGCCGATTGTTTTCGATCGATGAGTTTGGTGAAAACGGCCTGATTGCCGATGGCGACACCGTGCTCATTCACACCCATTTCGGCACCCCACAACCAGCCTGGGCGACTCAACAATACGGCATTGCGCGCAGCAGGCACCGCGACACGGATATACGTTGCCTGCTGTTGGGTCCGACCCCAATGCGCGGGATGAAACTCGACCGGTTGCGGCTCGTCCGGGTCGCGATCGGAATTCTTGCAAAACCAGATGCTACAGTTATCTCGGTAAACGAAGGTATCGCACATACTGGCAACCGTGTTTCAGGAATGGGACAGGATTTCATTAACGGCGCGCTCGGCGGCTTGCAATGCGCCCTCGAAATAACCGTACCATTCAGACGCGGTTTCAGTGCCAGCAAAGTGAATGGCGCCAACCGGAGTGGTCAGGTGGTGTCCAAACCCGGTCCACGCGCCGACACCAAAGTTGGCGGCATAACAGCCCCGCGTCCACTCTTCACTGGTCCAGTCTTTATCTACGTAATCGATGGGCGACAGGGCTTCGTCGCCAAAGTATCTGGCAAAACAAGTCAGTACCGCCTGCTTGCGCGCCGCGTCGGATCGTTGCCCCCAGAGCCGGGCATTGTCGCCTTCAATGAAACCCATCAACAGACCGGCGGTCTTGCCTTTTTCGGTATTATCAAAGGTCACATTGACCAGTAGCTCGCTATCGAGCCCCACACTCTGGCCCGACAAGCCCCTGGCGCGCCAAAATGGCTTTTCATATTGCGCCACACACTTGATGCAACTGCCGGCTGGCATTCGTTGCCACATTTGATCCTTGCTGCCGGGTAAAGCGGGCTCAAATCCGATCCGCAGTAATTGATTGGGCGGAATGGCGAAAATGAGTTTCCTTGCGCTAAATCGCTCGCCATTCGCACAGCTGACAGTCACCCCCTCAAGCTTGTGCTGAACCTGTTTTACCGGGTGATTCAATCTCAGCTCACCCGCTAATCCATCGGCGATAGCCTGGCATATGCCCTGGGTGCCACCATGAATGCGGTCTTGTTGAGCACCGCCATCCACGCTGATCAGGCAATCCAAACTACGGCCTGACCTGGCGTAAAACAGCGCATGTAACATCGATATTTCTTTTGGCTCGACGGTAAAAACGGCCTTTATACCGATGGCAAAAGCCACTCTCGCGGGCTCTGAAAAACTGTTGCGATTCATCCACGCCTGAACCGTCATGGCATCCCATTTGGTCGCGTGCTGGTGCTCATAGGGCGCCGCTGGATTGACGCTGCTGGCAAGCCGATCAAAACGCCATAACAGCCAGCCAAGCTGCATCAGGTGGACCGGGTTGAGCCTGGGAATAGTGCCCGAATACTCGCCAAGCGATTGTTTGAAACGCAGCAGGTTCATGCCACGGTTATAGAGCGGGTAGGTTTTGAGTCCGTGTTGTTTGACCAGCGCGTACATCCTATCGTGACCGGGCCCAATCCATTGGCCGCCGACATCAACCAGATCACCGTTGGCAAATTCATGGTTCATGCTGCGACCACCCACTCTGTCGCGAGCTTCCAGCAGGACAACGCTTTTGCCCTGTTGCTTCAATAAACCCGCTGCATGGAGACCAGATATCCCCGCGCCAATGACGATTAGGTCTGCTTTATCAGTGTTCATATATCACTTATCGGTGGGGTAAATTACCGGTTCATTATACTCAAATCTGCCCAACCCGGCAGAGACGCCCGATTCTCATGCTCGCTCATCAGCCGTGCTTCCCTTTAGCGGGGGTGTAGCTAACACCGAAGTCACCAGCTCTTTCCTTACTCGCTCTGGTGGCAAAAATGATACCCGGGGCCCAATGGCGCATCCTCTGAAAGCACCGCAATCGATAAATAGAACATCTGTGAGTGCAGTCACAGCGGCCCTGTGTGGCTTGCGCTATGGTTTTGGCTGGAGCAGGTTAACTTCGTCGTAATCACAGCAGAGCAGACTACTATGGTAAAACCTCAGATAGCAGGGGCAGTATTGGGCATTACTCTGGCCGTTGGCGCGGGAGCGGCCGTACATTACGCCAATCTGGATGAATTCAGGGCCACCGCCAATAAATCGGTTAAACCGGTGGCTGTATTGTCGCAGCCTCAAATGACGGCTGATGCCGAGAAGAGCGCACCAAAGCCCGGGGTTGCTCCACCGACGGCGGATTTTGCCCGGGTGCTGGCGGTTACGCCAATCGAGAAGGCTGTGAAAATCCCGCGTCAGCAATGTCACGAAGAAACCATCACCCATAGCGAGCCGGTAAAAGATAAACAACAAGTCACCGGGATGGTCAGCGGCGCGTTGCTCGGTGGTATTCTCGGGCATCAGGTGGGTGATGGACGGGGAAAAGACCTGGCCACCGTGGCCGGTGCTGCCGTTGGCGCCTATGGTGGTAAGAAAGCGCAACAAAAAATGCAGGAAAGTAGAACCTGGACCACCACTGAGCAGCGTTGCGAGACTGTCACTGAAACCCGCATCGATATAACGGCTTACAGCGTGCGTTACGAAATCAACGGCCAGCAGGCTACGGTGCGCATGGCATACAACCCGGGAAAAAGAATCCCATTGAAAAATGGCAACCTGGCTATCTAAAGCGAATATAGCATTCGCTACTTGAGGGCTCGCCCTGCGGGCCTGCTGCAGGTAAAGCATGCGAGCAGAAACAAACAGCCAAGATGCGCCTTGAGCCATTGACGATCTGCGTCCACCAGGGAAATCCGGGGTATGGCGGCATTGGCAATCACGGCTGCAAGCTTGGCACCCGCTAAACCACGTTCGCTAAACCGGAACAGCGCGGCGTCCTCGACGCTGGTGCACAGCGTACACAGTGGGTCCGTCCGCAGCGCGGACGTGCTCCAGCCGGGCGACTCGGCGCCCTTCTCATCAGCTTCCGAAGCTAGCCAACGATTTACTCAGCGCTTCAGTTCATCCAATCGAGCAGGCCTGGCAGGGCTTTACCCCTGCCTGAACTGTTTCAGTTGGCTATTGCCCAATAATTCAGATACGTCAGCGCCCGGATCCGGGGCAGGTTTTTCTTCCGGTTAGCACGCTACCATGACCTTAGCATCGGCATGCCACGCGCAGCCATCGCGATTATCCCTGCAGCAAGCGTC
>JAHEGP010000247.1 GCA_024645065.1 Cellvibrionales bacterium
TAGGACAAGAGAGACGATTTAGTACCCAGTGACTCGTCGCACTGAACGGCCGCCCTCATCCAAAGCAGACATTTTGATCATTTTATGATCAGGTCAATGGGCGGCGGCCACCACCCCGGTTCGGCCGGTCGCAGGCCGCTGAATTTCGCAACACCGCAGGCCCGAATGTGCAATCCGTCTTAGTCCAAAGGATGTAACACAAGGATTTGTATTTAGAAAGACCAATTCGCCCCGCTGGCCATCAGCGCGAATGCGCCTCCTCAACCCTGGGCACCGATTTATCTGGATTAGCGATTTTGACTTGAAAATTCTTCCTTTCTTACTACGCTTTTCACAATCTAACAAATACTAGTCAAGGCCCCGACCACGCCGGGCCAAGGACTTCAGCGCCATGACACACTTACTCGCTCGATTCACTATCATCCCGGCCCTGGTTACTATTGTCGCGCTCTTGGGCGGTGTTGCCAGCGAGGCAGCCGCGAAAGGGAACGGAAAGCCCTACAAAGCAAAGGTAAGCTGGACCTCCTTTGGCATCCCCCATGTGCGCGCCAGCGACTGGGGTGGCCTGGGGTATGGATACGGCTATGCCTTCGCACGGGACAACCTGTGCACGCTGGCGCTCGATATCGTGGAGTCGACGGGACAGCTTTCCAGATTCTTCGGTCCAGCCGGTGGAAATCTGCAGAGCGACGCCGTTTGGGCGCTGTTTAACTCGGACGCCGCTACCCAAGAGGCCTTTGCAGCACTCGATTCTGACACGCAGGAATTATTGCGTGGCTATGCCGCTGGGTACAATCGTTATCTCCGCGACACGGGCAGCTCTGCACTGCCCACCGCCTGCCGTGATGCCGAGTGGGTGCGGTCGATCAGCGAGTTCGATATGCTGAAGGTGCTGAACAAACTGACGCTGCGTGCAGGTGTCAACAGTTTCATCGATCCGATATTTGGCGCGCAACCGCCTACTTCTCCCTCTGCTTTTCTGCGAGCGGCCCCTGCTAGCCGAATTGAGAGCGAGGCCGATGCGCAGCGACTTCTCGAACAGACAGAAATGCCGAGTTGGGACCTTGAGAATTTTGGTAGCAACGCCGTTGCTCTCGGCGGTGACCTCACGAATGACGGCGGCGGCGCCCTGCTCGGGAATCCCCACTTCCCCTGGTTCGGCATTAACCGGTTCCACGCCGTACACCTGACAATTCCGGGCCGCTACGACGCGATGGGGGCCGCGATCTATGGTTTTCCTCTTGTCAATATCGGTTTCAATCGCCACGTTGCCTGGAGTCATACAGTATCCACGGCAAGGCGCTTCGTGATTCGCGAACTGACTCTCGCGCCGGGCGATCCCACCTCCTACATATATGACGGCGAAGTGATTCCCATGACGAGGGAGACAGTGACCGTGGATGTGCTCCAGCCAGACAACAGCCTGGCGCAGTTCAGCCACACGTTCCACTCTTCGCAGTTTGGGGTAATGTTGATCCTGCCACCGCTTGCGAATTGGACTGCCAGCACGGCGTACGCGTTTACCGACGTCAACGTAGGAAACTACCGTGGGCTGAAGCAGTACCGGGAGATGGGGACTGCACGCAGTATCGACGAATTCGTTGAAGCGATTGAAGGCAACCTCGCTATACCCTGGGTGAATTCCATTGCTGCGGACAGCAAGGGAAATGCCTACTACGGTGACATCTCCACCGTGCCCCATGTGACTGATGTGAAGCTTGCAACTTGCGCCAATACTTTCGTTGCCCAGGCGCTCTCGAGTGTAAGGCTATATACCCTGGACGGCTCCACGTCGGCGTGCGATCCGGGCAGCGACCCTGACGCGCCGCAACCGGGTATCTTTGGCTCGGGCAATCTTCCGAGCCTCACTCGCCGTGATTTTGCGCAGAACTCCAACAATAGTTATTGGCTGGCGAACCCCGCGCAGAAGCTGGAGGGCTTTCCACAGATCATAGGTACTGACGAAGGCGGGCCGCAGAACCTGCGCACACGGCTTGGTCTGACTCAGATCCAGGATCGCATGGACGGCAGCGACGGTCTTCCGGGTGAAGGTTTCGGTCAGCAGTGGCTGCAGGATGTTCTTTACCAGAACCGCCATTATAGCGCTGAACTTTTGCTTCCAGGTGTGCTTACACTCTGTAGTGACGAGGATAATCTGGTGGACGGCGTGGACGTGTCTGAAGCTTGCGGAATTTTCCTTGCCTGGGACGCCACGAACGATCCTGATCGCATTGGACCGCACATCTGGCGTGAGCTTTACAGCGATATCAGGGGCATCCCCAACCTGTACGCGGTGCCTTTCGACGTCACCGATCCTGTGAATACGCCCCGCGATCTGAACACCGGTGATCCTGCTGTCCGCAGCGCAGTGATGAGCGCGCTTGCCGGCGCCGTTAAACGCCTGTCGGATGCCGGTATTCCGCTCGCCAGCGAGTGGGGTAATGTGCACTTTGATACACGAGATGGCGAGATTTTCCCTGTTCATGGCGGCCAGGGAGGTTCAGGCGTCTACAACGCGATTTCGTCGGGAGGACTGATCGACGGCGTCGGCTACACGCCGATCTTCGCCGGTTCCAGCTACATCCAGGCAGTGCGTTGGCAGCAGGGCTGGCCCAGTGTGCAGGCCATTGTCACCTACTCCCAGTCCACGGACCCGGACAGTCCGCACTTCTCTGATATGACGCAGGTATTCTCCGATCAGGGGTGGGTCACCTTCCCGTACCAGGTGCGCGATATTAAGAAGGAGCAGATCGACTCTATATCTCTTTTCGAGAAGCGCTGAGGCAATCGCGAAGAGGTTTTGGCTTATAACCTAAGTTAGGTCCTGCCCGCCTCCGCCCATGCAAAGGGATTGTCTCTTTGTAGGACAACCAGGACATGGCGATCATCTGAATCAGCGAAATGCAGATGTCTGCTTCCGGGTTAAAAGCGGTCATCCAAGCCAATCCTCAGAACGCTTTTCTATCTGCTCGTCAGGGCCCGCTGGTAAGCGATCCGGCTACCCCATGGTTAGGGTAAAGCCCCGGTGCAACCTTGCCCACATACTGCCACTCTGGAGGCCCGTAGCGGCTAAACTGGTGCTGCTGAAGGTCATGCTTGCGGGCCTTTATCTAAATCCCCTTGGAATTCGCAGGCAGTCAACTGAGCACTACCTGCAGCAAGGGGTAATACCTACCCAGAAACAAACCCCAGATCAACCCGACGAACCTGACGCACCCGGCGCCAGGTCATATCCCGTAAGGTTTTGGAGCTTCTACTCAGGCGTCGGGTTGTCCTTTGCCAATATTCTTCAATCCCGATTCACGATGAAAGTTTTCTCCGATACCAGTCAAGGAGGTCGGGATTTCTCGAACGATAGCAAGCAATCTCATGCAAGGCGTTTCCCAAAGTCTATAATCACAGATCAAGGGCA
Organism: Cellvibrionales bacterium; assembly: GCA_024645065.1. Taxonomy (GTDB): domain Bacteria; phylum Pseudomonadota; class Gammaproteobacteria; order Pseudomonadales; family JAHEGP01; genus JAHEGP01. The sequence continues at coordinate 3,413 of JAHEGP010000247.1, forward strand.
CCACCTAAGAGACGATCACTATCGATAAAGTATGATCAGGAGGTTTGTGTATGCCAGTCTATGAATTTAAATGCAAAAAATGTGGAAACCGATTTGAACTGGCCGAATCGATCAGCCAGCATGACAAACACAAGGAGAAATGCCCTGAATGCGGTAGTAAAAGCATACAGAATGTCGTCAGTACTGTGAGTGTGAAAACCGCCAAGAAGTCATGATCGGTAAGCCCGAGGGCAAGCAGGATTTGCAAGGCAATTGGTAGGGGAGCGACGAGATGTTGACAATGGCCTTCCCGTCATAGTCATCCTCAGAGTAGTCCTCCATTCTTCTCTTGGCCGCATCAGCACAATCTCCCACCCCAGGCACCCCGCCGGACCACCCAGTGGCCCTGCCAATGCCTCACCCGGGAGTTGCTGGGAGGTGGCCACTCTGGAGACGGAAGGTAGATGTACGGATGACGGGACAGCGAACCCAGTTCGCCAGAGTTGATAGTCGGCTATCAAACGTCCTCTCAGCTGGCTGTCCGCATGTCTGCTTTTTCAAAACGGACATGTGACTGCTCGAGGTCGGCGCCTGCTATTGGGCCGTTTTGCACCTCATTGCGGACACTCTCAAAGGTGTATAAGCATCTCCCCAAAACCGTAGTTACAGATTGTCAAACTGCGAACGTCTGTTACTGATGCATATCAACGAAAGCAAACACTACCAACTGTTTGTCATTGTCTGTAGCCCGCTCTGGGGTATAGTCTTAGCCATTCCCTGTTTTGGCCCGATAAGCATACAGAGTTAAGCCTTTGGCACCAAGATAGGCGACGTGAGGCTCGCTCAATCTGGAGATACAATGCATTTGCGCAGTATATTGACTATCTGCCTGACGCTACTGCTGGTCGCTGCTGTTAACGCTGCCGAGCCCATCCAGTACGAACCGATCCCACCGTCCATCCTGACCCCGGACCGTATCGAGACCCGCCTGGGGCCGCTCAGTTTCTTCGACGGCTACCCGACCGCAGAGACGGTCGATACGGTCTACGACAACCTCGACTTCCAACGCGGCGTGCGTGCGTTTCTCGACAG
>JAHEGP010000248.1 GCA_024645065.1 Cellvibrionales bacterium
TATTACAACAGCTGTGGCGAGAAGCTCACGGTGACCAGCCTGTTGCGTCCCAGGGATCGCCAGCCGCGCAACTCTGTGGATCGCTCGGTGCACCCCGCCGGTATGGCTGTGGATTTGCGAGTGCCACGCACCAGGAAATGCCGAGCGTGGCTCGAAAACACCCTGCTGTCCATGGAGAAGCAGCGTGTTGTGGACGTCACCCGCGAACGGCATCCACCCCACTACCATGTCGCGGTGTTCACCAGGGATTCAGCAACCGGTTCCTCCTTCGGACAGGCGTATGTTGTCCGTCGCGGCGATACACTGTCGGCCATCGCGGCCAGGACCGGGGTGCCCGTTGCCCGATTGCGGGCCGTGAACGGTTTGCGCTCAGACCTGATTAAAGTGGGTCAGAAGCTGCAGTTACCCACAACGACCGCGACAACGCTGGCCAGCGCCGACACAGTGCCGTCGGGCGGGGGCGGCGAGATCACCTACCTCGTCAATCGCGGTGATACTTTATGGGATATCGCCAATCGCTACGGCACCAGTGTCGAAAAGCTGCGCAAGTACAACCGGCGTGCCGGAGACTCCTTGCAGGTCGGCCAGGTATTGCGGATTTCCAAGGGTTAGCCCTGCGCACGACAATAGCCACGTCAGGGTGGTGTCCGAGAGTTACGGTTGCTCTGGATCAGTCCGGTGCGTTGAGGCGCCAGTCATACTCATAACGGATGCGGCCGTCCCAGTCAGCCAGTGTTTCTGCCAGGTCCGGTCTGGCGTAAGCTGCGATCCAGCCCAGTCGGTCCGCGACAGTTTCGCCAAAGTCATCCCCGTACCATTTGAATATTGAGCTCAGCGTCAGCCTGCTGTCGCTGATGTGGACCCCGCGGGGGTGGTTGATAAACGCGCGGGCGGCGGTATCGAGCTGCCGATCCAGCTTGTCTGCGAAATAGGGTTCCGCTCCCAGGTTGGGACAGCCAAGACTAGCGCAGTTAACGGCGAAGTGAACACGTGGATCGCCAAAAATAGGGCGCAGGATGCGATGCTCAATATCGTTCAGGGTCATTGCGACACCGTCGACCTCGACCAGCTCGAGATCCCAGGGGCCTGGAGTGAACCAGCCGCTCCTGATCTCCCGGATACTGGACACGCCGGGATGATCAAGAATGACCTGGACCGTGAGGGCGTTATACAGATTGATCCAGTAGGCCTGCTGTTGCAGCGGTGTCAGCCTGGCAACCGGTAGCGTTGAAAGTGAGTTTATGTAGCTTGCCAAGCGCTGCCGATCGGCGACCGTCACGGCGTCATAGTCGAATCGGTTGATGCCGGAAGGGTGATTTTGCTTGAGATAAGCCAGCAGCAAGGCTCGCCATGGCGCATGATCCACCTGCAGGGTCGCTGCCTCAGCTGCCGGGCGCCATCGCTCCCAGGCGTCATCTGCCGATAATGGCGCTGCCTGTGCCGCGGGGCCTAAAAGCAGCACACAGGCAAGCGTCGCACAAAGAACCAGAAACCGGGATGGGAATCGCATGGTATTGTGAACCCCCGGACTATCGATAGTTCCCCCACCAACCAGCATGGTATTCACAAAAAATGAAAATACCGGCGATCACAAGGCGGCGACATGACATTTAACAAGACGGCCTCGATTGCGCCCGTTTTCCTCACAGTTTTCGTCCTCGGCGCCTGCACCAGCCCTCCGAAGCAACCCGCGACAATGACCGTGTTACCCGAATGCGGGTGGCTACCCAATTGTGTTAATACCCAGTCCGGCAAGGGCGCGCAGTCCGCACCGCCGCTGACGGCGGACGAATCCAGGTGGCAGGCGCTGAAGAAGTGGCTCGGGCAACAGCCTGACTGGCAAATCGTCAGCGAAGAGGATAATTTCATGCAACTGACGGTCACCACCCCGACCGTTGGATTCACGGATGATGTGCAGCTGTTGTTTATACCCTCCCGGCAGTTGATACAGGTCCGCTCGTCGTCCCGGCTGGGTCTGAGCGATCTTGGCACCAATGGCAGGCGGGTGGAGGCTCTGCGTGAGCAACTGGCAGATTTCGATTAAAAGCGGAACCACCCCGTTTGCTCGCTGTGCTTGAGTCCCGGAGCGTCGGGCGGAACTGGCTGGCGGGGCGCGCTGCCTGACTTCGGCTCGATCGGGCAGTGGCCGACGGCGCCAGTGAGGGCAGTCAGGGCTGTTTTTTCAGACCCAGTTGGTCCAGTCGCCAGCAGAGCGTGTCGATCCTGTCCTGGCCAAAAAACGGCTCGCCCCTGATGACGAACGTCGGCACGCCCCAATGGCCTGACGCTTCCAGGTCGGCGTGGTTTTGTTCGATCTCTTCCATCTGCGTGCCGCCTTCAAGCGCCAGTTCCATGTCGGTGAGATCCAGGCCCGAGCGGGCGGCGGCGCCGGCCAGGTGCTCCCCCTCGTGCCAGTCCCTGGTGCCGCCCCAGATCAATCGGGCTACTTCGGAGGCGAATTCAATGCCCCTGCCGCGGCGCTGGGCTTCCACCCCGAGTTTGCACAAACGATAGATATAAGGCTGCTCAGCGGCGATCTCGCCGGTTTTGAAATCCTGCACAATGGGGTCGGGAGATGGCCATGCATTGGGCATGCCCAGGAAATCGGCCCTGCGCGCCCAGTCCATGAAGATATACCTGCCGCGTTTTCGATTCTCGGCGTTGAACAGCACCTCCGGGTCGCGAACAGCAAGCGGTAATACCACCCGGAGATTGACCGCGACATTGTAGTTGTCTCGCACTGCGAGCATTCCTGGAGTCGCCAGGTAGGAATAGGGGCTCCTGAAGGACCAGAAGACATCGACGCTTTCCATTATCTAAATCCTCGTTTTCGCGAAACATCCGGGAATCGATGCGGTGAAAACTCAGCTGGCAGAGCCGGGCCGCCAGCGCTCGCCCTCCCGCTGCGCCAGCCCGAGCCTGAGCAGCTTTGCCAGCGCATCATCGATCTCGAAATCCAGCCGACATTGCCATTTCGATGCAAACCAGGCCTCTATTGCCTGATCCATTTCCCTGGCGGTCACCGGCTTCCCCTCGGCCAGCAGGAAATAGTAAGCCAGCAGGCTTTCCTTGATTTCCGACTCCTCCGCTTCATCCAGTATCCGGTACAAAACCCCGGCATTGTTATCGAGTAGCTTGAAGTAGAGGTTCTCGGTCAGTGCCTGAGTGTACTTGAGTTTGCGGTTGCGAAATTTCGAGATTTGCTTCCAGATGTAACCGATCAGCGCGGCTGCCCCCGCAGCAAGCGCCAGCAGTGCTGTCTTGTCCAGGTGCACCGGCTCGGTGGACACGCCCAGCCAGAAGCCCAATAGCGACCCGAGCAGCAGTAGGGTGGCGCCCAGCTTGGTCGTCAGCACCACGCCGCCACTGATCAGGGCGGGCACGCCGATCAGGATACGATCCAGCATGCGCATGCCCACCCGGATATTGGGAAACAGCATCTCCAGGTCTGCCTCGGGGACATTCTGAAACAGCTTCAGCACGGTGCTGCCGGGCAGGCAGGCACCCAGCGCGCTCTCGCTGTCGATGTCATCCTTGAGACGCAGATAGAGCACCACCCGGTCGTAATTGGTAAAACGAATCTGCCTGCGCCACAGTCCGAAGAACTCCCGCACGGTCTCCTCACGCCTGCTGGCGCCGCGGGTGAAGAGCAGTACCTCCTCGAAATCGCTGGTGTCCACATACAGGCGGACCTGGAACAGGGAGGCCGAGTTGAGCGCGCGCTTGAGCTCCTTATCAGTCACTTTTTCATAGTTGGCCCGGTTGAGCACAGACTCCAGCTGTGCGGCCAGTTTCTCTGGCGACGCGGGTGTGCAAAATTCGTTTATGACCCGGGTATCTGCATCGGGGTCCAAAGTGGCGTAGGTGTTCTTGAGTTGCTGCTTGATCCGGGAAAAGTCCTGGCGGAAGTGACTCTCCAGGATCCCGCTGGCCTTCCTGAATTGCTCTTCCTGCCCGGGCGCCAGCCGGTTCTCTGACAGGCACATGGCCAGGACATCCGCTCGCCTGAAGGGGATGAAGCGCAAAATGGGCAGTTCGTCTGCCACTTGTGCAGTGTGATCAATCAATGTCGATGCCGGCAAAAATGTTGATGCTAACCCTTTGTTCAGAAAAGGGGAAAGGTTTGCTGGTGCGATGAGGGTAAAAGCCACCGAACCGGCCACGGCAAAGCCATACAGGGCCTCGCCCGCGGCAGGCATGCATGCCTGTGTGGCGTATCTGACGCCTATGGCCATGCCGATGGCGCTCCTGGCTATGCCCGAGAGCTGTCTGGCCGCCTACTATAGGGTTTGCGACAGCCTGACTTTTCAGGTTCGGTTCAGACTAGCTTGTCAGTATCGCGCGCCCAGTTGTTGACTCGGCAAACCCACTTTCAAAAGCGACGGAAAATTATGAAACAGTCAGGATTTTTACCCAGTATGTTCAAGCCGGTGGCCCTGCTGCTGGGGCTTGCCATGCTCGCGGCCTGCTCCGACGGGG
>JAHEGP010000249.1 GCA_024645065.1 Cellvibrionales bacterium
CTGCTTGACGTTGAACGCTCCGGCCTCGAGGTCCATGCCGGTGGTCACACCGTCGCGCAAGGCCATCTTGGTCGCGAACGGGTCTACCGCGTGGTAGTGCGTGTCGATGAAGCCCGGCGCAACCACGAGGCCCTTGGCATTGATCGTCTCCTTGCCAGTGATCTTGTCCTTGGTGATCGCGACAATCCGGTCGCCCTTGATGCCGACATTGGCGATGTCGTCATACATCGTCTCCGGGTCCATGACCCGGCCGTTGCTGATGACCAGGTCATAGTCATCGGCGTTAGTCGTTCCACTGGACAGCGCGAGAAATAACCACACGGGAAACCCTAGCAGTACTGTACGCACAGTCTTCACTTCACCTATAGACATTGGTCACCGCTCCTCTCCTCAAAGAACTTAAGATACCGATCTTCGCTGCGTTTTTTTTGCCATTTCGCGACAAGTTGCTTACTATTTGACGACATTTTTCCTCCGCCTGCCTGGTGTTCACCTTTTGCCCATGCATCAGACAAGGTTTCCGACGCCGCGCCCCGAATATGGAGACCCCGGCATTGCCTTACTTTCGTGAAGATCAGCGCAGGCCATTGATCAGCAGCCAGGTCATGCTGGGGTTCGGGCCAGCCGCGCAAGAGTTGAAAATCGACCTGGATCCCGTCCTCAGGGAGTGCAACATCGACCCGGGATTACTCGATACGACCGAAGGCTACCTGGAACATCGCCAGGTCGCCCTGTTATTGCAAACTGTGGCAGAGCGCTTCAACTGTCCGTACTTCGGTTTTTTGGTAGGGAAGCACCAGCCCCCGATGAAACTCGGTATCGCGGCGCAGGCGGTGGCAGCGGCGCCGACCCTGGGGGCAGCAATCAGAAACGGGCTGCAATACATCCATTTGTTATCGGAAGGTACGAGACTCGACCTGAGTATCGATCGAGGCCTGGTGCAATTCAAACGATGGGACAGGGTGCCTTACGATTTCAGCACGACACAAGCCCGCATGCTTGCCATCGTCCAGATCTTCAATATGGTGCGGGCTTTGAGCGGAAGAAACTGGCGCCCCAGCCAGGTCTCTTTTACGTTCAGCAATCCCGGGCATTCGGAACAAATGTTCAGTTATTTTGGTTGCCCGGTCCTGTTTGAACAGGAGTTTGATAGCTTGTGTTTTCCTGAGCGTGATCTGTCGCGACCGATTGCTACCGCAGATCCAAAACTACTGCGGGTTGTCACCGCACAATTGGACGCCCTGTTCCTGGACAAAAACGCCGCCAAAGACAGCCGCGAGCGGACAGTTCATTACATATACCAGACGATGGGAACCCCGCACTGCTCACTTGAAAGCTGCGCTCAAGTACTGCAGATCCACCCCCGCACGTTACAGCGAAGCCTTGCGCGCGAGAACAGCGATTTCAAGCGCATATTACTGCAGATTCGCATGCAGTGCGCCCGGCAGTACCTGCGCGATTCCAGCTTGGACCTCTCAACATTGGCGAGCATCCTCGGCTATCGTAACCTCAGCGCCTTTTCACGCGCATTCAAGGATGTCCACGGCGTGCCGCCAACGCAGTGGAGAATAGATTCTAGAAAATAGCTTTATAAACCGGGAAGGGGCAGCTTGCTAGCGGACGTCAAGGGGGCCTGGCTCCGGCAAGCTCACCAGTGCAAGACTGCTGCAGGCCATGAATATGATCGTCAGGGACAGAAAGGGCGCGTAATTCCCCCAGTGGTCAAACACCGCGGCAGCGGCCAGCGGGCCGAAGGCTGTGCCGATCGATAACGCTGTGAGCAGGCCACCATAAATGGTGCCGAAATTCTTCAATCCGAAATGTTTTGTCGTCAGATAGACAATCACATCGATTTCCGCGCCAAGTGTCAGCCCCGTCACGATCGCGGCGACCGATTGGGCGAACGGGTTAGCGCCTGCGAGCAACAACAACGTACAGGCGACAATCGGCAGCAGGAATATGGCGGCGCCTACGCGCGATGCGCGGAAATGATCGAGCATATAGCCCGTACCAAGCCGCCCGACAACAGAGGAAATACCGACCAGCGAAGCCACGCCCGCAGCAGCCAGGCGTTCTGCCCCGGCGTCCGTCAGTATGGGAATAAAATGTACAACCAGGGCGATAATCGTGAAGGTAAACAGCACGCTGGCCAGAAACAGGCGCAGGAATACCAGGGAACGCAGACCCTCGCTGGCGCTGACACCCGCCAATGGTTGCGGTTTCTCCTTTGTCGCAGTATCGTCCCGAGCTCTCCCGTCGCGCGCGCCCCGAAAGAAAATCAACAACATGGGAAAGGTAATGGCCGCCCAGATGACCGCTTCAGCCACAAACGCGGTGCGCCAGCCATAGGTGCCGATCAACCAGGTGGCGAGTAAAGGGAACACCGTCGCCGCGAGCGAAGCACCGCTGAGTGTCACAGCCAATGCCATGCCGCGCGATGTTTCGAAGCGGCTGGCAACGGCGCTGGTCCAGATGGTCGCCTGCACAGGCAGGGTGGCGAAGGCCATCATCCCCCATAAAAGATACCAGTTCCCCTGCCCACCGGTGGCTGCACCGAATAAAGCAAATGCGCCGGTGGTCAACAGGACGCCAATCAAGCCAATCAGTCGCGGACCCATGCGGTCGACCAGCATGCCAATGACGATACAGAAAATGGCGTTGATCACCGTTGCGATTGTCAGGCCGCTGGTAGCCCGTGCGCGAGACCAGCCGAATGCCTCCTGGATGGGCTCCAGGTAAGGCCCGAGACCATAGATGTGGATAACACTGGTGGCGTAGCCCAATGCGGCCGCCACTGGCAGCATACCGAAGCGGCGCCACTCTTCACTGGCGGTCAGGTTTAGGTAGCTCATGCGTTGGCAACCGTCCGATAACTGGTGTCAGATTATGTTCGACAACACTTCCTCCAACGCGCGATCCTTATCAATCGGCCGCCGCAGAAAGTGCCGTGTTGCCCGCATTATCGGACAGACGGGATCAAGTTGGTAGTCACCTGCGGGTGCAGGCCGTGCCGGCCGGTGGAGGTAATGCCCCAGAGTGCCAATGCCTGCCTCACTACCCAGTTGGTCCATCAGTTCCAGCGCTTGTCGCTGGCACCTAGTGAACCCCCACTGGCGCGGGATGTCCTGATCGGTCAATCGCTGCAGGGACGTGTTTTAACAGGCAAGGCCTGCGGCATCGCCATCGTGTTACCACAAAATATTTTTTAAGGAATTACCATAAACGGCAATATACTTCCCGGCTCACGGCGACATCAGGACGGTAGATCCGTGTCAGGATCCAAATTACTGAATATCCGCATTGAGCCGGCATTAAAGGTTCACGCAAAAATGCTGTCCAGGCAACACAACCGGTCGTTGTCGAACTGGATTTCACAGCTGATAAAAAGTGAAGTCGAGAAAGCCGAACTTAGTCGCACCAACACCTCTCCCAAAGGATAGACCAGCCAGATTGGACAACGACCACGTTGAAAATTGAAACCGAACTCAAATTCATACTGACATCCGGTGGCCCGAAACGACTGCTCAAATCAAAAGCGGTGAGGACAGCCGCGAACAGCAAACCCCGCTGATATCACCTCATCACTACCTACTACGATACCCGTCAACACAGCCTGCGCAAGAACGGAGCCGTGTTCAGGGAGCGGCAGGACCGGGACGAGTTCGAGCAGACCGTCAAGCTGCCCGTGCCGGGCCCCATCGGCATGCAGAATTTCGAGGAGTGGAATATTTCGCTGCCGGACAGCGAACCCGACCCCGGACGCTTTGGCAGGCAGTTAGTGAAACATTTTCCGCAACGCTGGCAGCGAACGCAGCTGCGGCCGATTTTTTCCACCGACGTCGGGCGGGTCACGATGATCCTCGCCAAAGGCAGGACCCGATTCGAATCGGTGGGTTGACTGTCGTTACCTTTCGCAATGCCAACCTGGGTCATGCCCTGACCCGGTATGCGCCCGCCCTGCCCACCGCTCTGGGCGTCTGACACATACTGCCGGAGCAGGTCGAGGGCAACTGGTAGCCGCCCGCAATCCGCTCAGGTCACGGCCTGACGCCGTTCCAGGGGTCCGTTGCGCCAGGGTTCGATAATCACCTTGACGTGGTCATTGGGCTTGAGCAGCACGTCGAAGGCGCCGGGCACTCCATCGATCCCGACCTTGCCAGTACACATGGCGCTCCAGTCCACCTCGCCATCGGCAAGGGATTGCAGCGCGCTGGCAAACTCCTCCGGCTGGTAGTAGTAGGAAAACTGGACATCCAGTTCCTTTACCGTGGCGAAGGCGACATTGAAGGTGATGTCGGCGGTATGGATACCGGTAAATACGATGCAGGATTTTGCCGGAGCTCGCTGCAGGAAATCCGGTATCAGCCGGGCGATGCCCACGCATTCGTAGACGACAGACCTGTTGTCACCGGCCAGGGTCGCGCACACCTGCATCTCATCTTCCTCCAGCGGGTTGACCGCCCTGGTTGCACCG
>JAHEGP010000050.1 GCA_024645065.1 Cellvibrionales bacterium
CTTTACCGAGCCCTGTCCACCCGGGTTTGGATGCGGCGCAGATACGGCCGTGTTTGCAACGGCAGCAGCCACCCGCCTGGAGTCAGTGTGGGGAAGCGCCTTCCCGGATTGATGGTCGGGGTCTCCCGACCTGCCATTGGGCGACGGTACCTGGCGGCGGCGCTCCAGTACATGACTGGCCAATTCACGCTGCTGGCTGCCAATATCGATTGAGACATCCTGGTATCTCCCGCCACTAAATTCCTTGACCAACTCACAGATTCGAGCCAGGAACTTGTTACCCACCCAGTCCTTAACAAAGCGGTTGGGCGCCAGCAAGGTCAGCGCGTCGGAGCCAGCGTCTAATCGCAGTGGTCGAATCCAGGTATTGAACTGCTGGGCGGGTAATTCGCCCTCGAGACTATGGACACACCTTTGCCAAATTGCCTCTGGTTGAACTGACACTGACATCACCGTTTCACCGTAAAGCATCGATCGCCGCTACTCCCATTATTGTCGTTTACACCTGATACGACCGCGGCGTAAATGCCTTGCTCTCCCTGGGGTGTCTTATTCTATTTTGTTCTCGACCGAGCGCTTTCAAGCCCGGCGCAAGCTAGGTTATCCACAATCAGATCAGTTTTCCACAACTATTTACGGAAAATTGATTCTCTATAATAATCAATCATCTATATGAATTTAATCAGCAACACAAAGTCAAATCCAGGGGTTTTTTCGGTCATTGGTGAAACTGCAATAAGTCTGTGGATAAAATATTGGCGTCCTGTGTATAACTTGTTAAGAACCGCAAATAAGCGCGACGCCGATAGTGCTGAGGCAAAGCGGATTGAAAAGGTCACGGGAATCAACTAGAATTCGCGCTCTTTTTTTGCCCCCTACTGGTCACGGTTTCCACGCAGAGAGTCCACCATGAAAAGAACATTCCAACCCAGTGTATTGAAACGTAAGCGGAGACACGGCTTCCGCGCTCGCATGGCGACCAAGAGCGGACGCCTGTTGCTTAACCGCCGTCGCGCCAAGGGTCGTCAACGCCTGACCGCCTAGGAAAACCTGATGTGGTTGCAAACCAGGGATTTGACCGGTCTTTAAGGCTACTATCTGCAAGCGACTATTCCAGGGTATTTTCCAGCACCTCGGTCAAGTCCGGATGCCCGCAGGCTCTGTTCATCGCCAGCCCCAATCGCCTTGATCACCCGCGTTTGGGGCTGGTCATTGCCAGGAAACACGTTAAACTTGCCGTCCATCGCAACCGCCTGAAGCGCCTGATTCGCGAAAGCTTTCGTTTGCGGCAGGCGCAAATGCCGTCCCTGGATATTGTGGTGCTTGCACGCAGGGGTATGGCAGAACTGGATAATACTGCGGTATCTCTCATGCTTGAAAAACAGTGGAATCGATTGTGCAAACGAGCACTGGAAAAAACGACCTGAGAAATCCTGACACGGGCAGCCTGGCACGGCGATTGGCCACCGGTTTAATTCGTCTGTATCGTTTGTGCATCAGTCCGTTTCTGGGCCAAAACTGCCGCTTCTACCCTTCCTGTTCAAGCTATGCCGAACAAGCGATCGAACATTTTGGGCTACTCAAAGGGTCACTGCTCGCTATTCGCCGCCTGCTGCGATGCCACCCCTTCAATGGGGGCGGCTTCGACCCGGTGCCGGGAACCGAAGCATTGCCTTGCCAACACCAAAATCACATCAATCAGCATCAGCCTCGGTAGACACTATTTATGGACTGGATTCGCTACACAATTATTGCAGCTATCATTGCTGTTGCCCTGGTGTTGGTCAATGAATGGACAGCTTTTAAAAAGCTCAATACGGTTGTAGAAAATAAGCCGCCGCCAGCGACAATAGCGACCGCCCAGGAAATACCAGGCACACCACCTTCGGGCGGTGGCAGCGAGGAAGTTCCCGTCGCGCAACCCCTGCCCGGAGAAAGCATCAGCGCCGCAGTCGCAGATGGAGTCGAATCCACTGGCACCAGTGTGCGTGTCACGACTGATGTCCTGCGCCTCGATATCGATTTACTCGGGGGCGACATCGTCGGCGCCGCCCTGCCAAAACATCGTGCCACCCTCGAAGGCGACCAGCCGTTTGTGTTGCTGGAACGCAACGCCCGGCGAGTCTACATTGCCCAGAGCGGCCTGATTGGTAACAACGGCACCGACACCGCAAGCGGTCGACCCGACTTTACCACCTCACAGACCAGCTATACCCTGGGGGATGATGCGCAGGAGCTGGTTGTCGACCTCGCCCATCAGCAGACCGACGGTGCCAAAATCATCAAACGCTTTACATTCAAGCGCGGTGACTATCTGGTGGCGGTCGATTACCTGATTGACAATCAGACCGACGCGCCCTGGCGTGGTAGCTTTTATGCGCAGCTGAAACGTGACAGCAGTGAAGATCCGGCAGCCGAAACCACCGGCATGGGCATGCAGCCCTTTCTCGGTGTGGCGACCATGACCAACGAAAAGCCGTATTTGAAAATACCTTTCAAGGACCTGCAGGAAGAACCGCTCAATACCACGGTCGACGGTGGCTGGGTTGCCATGGTTCAGCACTACTTTATCAGTGCATGGGTACCCGCCAATGCCGGGCGTTACCATTATTCCACCAAGGTAACCCGTAACGGGGACAACCTGATTCGCTACACCGGCACCGAACTCTCGATAGCCCCGGGAGAGAAAGGCCAATTCAGCAGCCAGTTTTACGCCGGTCCCAAGGACCAGTACCGGCTGAAGGAAATCGCGCCCGGTCTGGATCTCACTGTGGACTACGGTTGGCTATGGTGGATTGCCCAGCCACTGTTCTGGATTATGACGCAGATTCACAAGCTGGTTGGCAACTGGGGTTGGAGTATCATTTTGCTGACCGTTATGGTGAAAGCGGCGTTCTTTCACCTCTCCGCTTCCAGCTATCGGTCGATGGCCAAGATGCGCATGGTCGCTCCCAAAATGACCCAAATTCGCGAGCTGTATGCGGATGACAAACAGAAACAATCCCAGGAAATGATGGCCCTGTATAAAAAGGAAAAGGTCAATCCCCTGGGCGGTTGCCTCCCGATCCTGATCCAGATGCCGGTTTTCATCGCCTTGTATTGGGTTTTGATGGAAAGCGTGGAGTTGCGCCACGCTCCATGGCTGGGTTGGATCAAGGATCTCTCCACCATGGACCCTCTCTACATTCTGCCGCTTATTATGGGCGTTAGTATGTTTGCCCAGCAGAAACTCAACCCGGCGCCGCCGGACCCCATGCAGGCCAAGATCATGCAGTGGATGCCGGTGTTTTTTACCTTCTTTTTTCTGTGGTTCCCCGCGGGTCTGGTTCTTTACTGGGTGGTCAACAACTTGTTGTCAATCCTGCAGCAGTGGGTGATAACCCGTAAAATCGAAGCGGAAGCGTAAACTACCGGCTTTGCTTTATTCCAGTTGCATATGATTGCCCGGACGCCGCACACAAAGCCTGATAAAACCTCCACAGCAAGGAGGAACAGCCACGATGAGCGAACCTAGCTTGCATGACGGTCTGCGAGAAACCATCGTAGCTATCGCCACGCCACCCGGCAGAGGAGGTGTGGGGATAGTGCGAATATCCGGTCCGAAGGCCCTCACCATAGGCGAGGCCATGACTGCCAGAACACTCACGCCAAGGCATGCTCACTACTGCAATTTCTACCAACACAGCGCCCGCGAGCCACAGGTTTTAGACCAGGGTGTCGCTCTGTTTTTTGCCTCTCCCCAATCGTTCACTGGTGAAGATGTGGTCGAGCTGCAAGGCCATGGCGGGCCGGTGGTCCTGGACCTGCTATTGCGCGAAGTGCTTGAACTCGGCGCTCGAATGGCACGACCTGGCGAATTCTCGGAACGGGCTTTTCTCAACGACAAGATCGACCTCGCCCAGGCTGAAGCCATTGCGGACCTTATCAACGCAAGTTCCGAAGAAGCCGCGCGGTCGGCGCTGCACTCCTTGCAAGGGGAGTTTTCACAACGCATCCAGTTGTTGGTCGAAGCGCTGGTAGCCTTGCGTGTCTACGTCGAAGCAGCCATCGACTTTCCGGAAGAAGAGATCGACTTCATCGGCGACAGCCAGGTCGGTGCTGATCTCGACCAAATCATCCTGTCCCTCGACCAGCTGTTGCAGGAGGCGCGCCAGGGCACGCTATTGCGGGAGGGGATGTCTGTAGTGATTGCCGGCAAGCCCAATGCCGGCAAATCCTCCCTGCTCAACGCCCTGTCCAAACGCGACAGCGCTATCGTAAGCGATATGGCAGGAACGACCCGGGATGTGCTGAAGGAATACATCCATATCGATGGCATGCCTCTTCACATTATCGACACTGCGGGTTTGCGCGACGATCCTGACCGGGTCGAGCAAATTGGTATAGAGAAGGCCTGGCGAGAAATGCGTAACGCCGACCGTATCCTGCTGGTCGCCGACAGTAACGAAACGACCGAAACCGACGCTCGCAAGCTATGGCCGGATTTTATCCACAAGCTCGGCAACAGCAGCCAGATTACCCTGGTACTGAGCAAATGCGATAGCTCGGGCCTCAATCCCCAGGTGGGAACCAGCGACAATAACGCCTACGTCATGCTATCCGCCAAGACCGGAAGCGGGCTCGGCCTACTCAAGCAGCACCTTAAATCGATGATGGGTTATACCGGCGGCGATGGCCACTTCACCGCCAGGCGGCGCCATCTGCAGGCTTTACAGAGGGCTCGAGAGTGCCTTTTGCAAGGTAAGCAGCAACTGCAGGAAGCTGCGGCAGCTGAACTGCTTGCGGATGACTTGATGCATGCACAGCAAGCCCTTGGAGAAATTACCGGTGAGTTTCGCGCCGATGACTTGCTGGGCTATATCTTTTCGAGCTTTTGCATAGGCAAGTAGCGCGTCCACTTATCAACAACTTACCCACAAACAGGCCCATTGTTCACGCAGTGCTGGCGCGTCGGTGCCCGCACTGGGGATAACATGCTGCACAAGCCGGTATGGTTGGACGATTAATCCTCAATATGTGAACGGCCTCACATTTTCTCCACATTGAATACCGCGCAATATCCAGCTTGGGCAACCCTTACAGCTCTCTTTACTATTAAACCATCCCTTTGATTTTATTACGATAAAAGTGCTTATCCACAGTGTTCATCGACCCCATTAGTAATAACATAAAGGTTTAAATAAATACTTAAAACATATACATAACAATAAAAAGAAAAGGAATGGACACTGGGACTGAACATATTTCCAGTGATCCATTATAATGGCGGGCTTTCCCCTCCCCAGGCGCAGGTGACTGCTGTGGATTACCCGACAAAGTTCGATGTCATTGTTATTGGTGGCGGTCATGCTGGCACCGAAGCAGCCCTGGCGGCTGCCCGCATGGGATCGCGGACCCTGCTCATGAGTCACAACATAGAGACCCTTGGCCAGATGTCGTGTAACCCGGCCATTGGTGGCATTGGCAAGAGTCACCTGGTGATGGAGGTCGATGCTCTTGGTGGCGCCATGGCACTTGCGACTGACAGGGCCGGTATCCAGTTTCGAATACTCAATGCCAGGAAGGGTCCAGCTGTGCGTGCGACCCGTGTGCAAGCAGACCGGGTGTTGTACAAGGCGGCCGTGCGAGAGATGCTGGAAAACCAGCGCCAGCTCTTTCTGTTCCAGCAGGCAGCGGACGACCTGATGATTGAGGGCGAGCGAATAGCGGGAGTGGTCAGTAACACCGGCATTCGATTTTGGGCCCCGACGGTGGTGCTCACTGCGGGAACTTTCCTGGGAGGACGTATCCACATCGGGATGGATAACCACTTGGGGGGTCGTGCCGGAGACCCGCCTTCGCTAGCGCTCGCCGATCGACTGCGGGAGCTTCCTTTTCGGGTCGAGCGATTGAAAACAGGCACGCCGCCAAGGATCGACGCCCGTAGTGTTGATTTTTCGACCCTGCAGCAACAGTGGGGTGATGAGCCCCGCCCGGTAATGTCATTCATCGGTGATGCCTCCTGGCACCCGGCGCAACGTTGCTGCTGGATTACCCATACCAATAATGCAACCCATGACATTATCCGCGGGTCCCTCGACCGCTCACCGATGTTTACCGGCGTTATAGAGGGGATTGGACCGCGTTACTGTCCATCCATAGAAGACAAGATTCACCGCTTTTCCGACAAGCCGTCGCACCAGGTGTTTATTGAGCCCGAGGGTTTGAATACCCACGAGCTTTACCCCAATGGCATCTCCACCAGTTTGCCTTTCGATGTGCAGGTGCAACTGGTGCAGAGTATTCAGGGATTTGAGCAAGCCCATATCACCCGGCCGGGTTATGCCATTGAATATGACTTTTTTGATCCCAGGGATTTGAAATACAGTCTCGAAACCCGATCGGTGGAGGGCCTGTTTTTCGCCGGCCAGATCAACGGTACCACCGGATACGAAGAGGCAGCCGCGCAGGGTCTGCTGGCAGGCATCAATGCGTCACTGAAGGTGCAGGATCGCGAGGCATGGTGCCCACGCCGTGACGAGGCCTACCTGGGGGTTTTGATCGATGACCTTATCACGATGGGGACCGCCGAGCCCTATCGAATGTTTACCAGCCGCGCCGAGTATCGCCTGTCTTTGCGCCAGGACAATGCCGATCTGAGGTTGACTGAAAAAGGCAGGGAGTTGGGCCTGGTGGATGATCATCGCTGGCGTTTGTTCTGCGAAAAACGGCAGTCGATAGAAGCTCACACGGCACGGCTGCAATCGACCCGGGTGCGTCCCGGGGATGCCCAGGCCAAACGCCTCGATGGGGTGCTCGAGGCGCCGATTTCGAGGGACTGTGCGTTAATCGATCTGTTAAAGCGACCGGGTGTCAGTTTTGCACACTGTCTGCCCTCAAGCGATATCGATCCCCGGGTGGCCGAGCAGATCGAGATTGCAGCCAAGTACAGCGGCTACATCGAACGCCAGAAAGCGGAAATAGAACAAGCCAGGCAATACGAGTCTGCTCGCGTACCGGAGAATTTCGATTATCACTCGGTCTCCGGTTTGTCGAACGAGGTGCGCCAGAAGCTCGGCGACGCCAGGCCGGAAACCCTGGCGCGGGCTGCGCGGATTCCGGGTGTAACGCCGGCGGCCATTTCCCTGTTGCTGATAACCCTGAAGAAGCGCGGCATGCTCGATCGGCAAAGCGCCTGATAGTCATGACAGCCAAGCTGGCCGGTGAATTATCCCGGGGTTGTGAAGCCCTCGGTCTGCAACTGGACAGTAAACGCGTTGCCACTCTTTGCAGCTATGTTGAAATGTTAGAGAAATGGAACCAGGCCTACAATCTGACGGCAATTCGCGATACCGGCTCGATGATTACCCACCATCTCCTCGATTCACTGGCAGTCTTGCCATGGGTTCGACCGGGGCGCCTGCTGGATGTCGGTACTGGAGCGGGATTGCCGGGGATTCCCCTCGCTATCGCCCGGCCTGACTACAGTTTTACGCTACTCGATAGCAACGGAAAAAAAGCGCGATTCCTGCTGCAGGCAGTGTCTGATCTTGGCCTGGATAATGTGAGTGTTCTGCAGCAGCGGGTGGAACAGGTAGTGGATAAAACAGGATTCGATATGGTATTGTCCAGAGCGTTCGCCAGCTTGGAAGATATGGTGTTGGCGACCCGACATCTGCTGGCGGAGGGTGGTAGCTGGCTGGCCATGAAAGGGGTGTATCCATGGGCAGAGCTGGCGCGATTGCCGCCCGGCATCAAGCTCCATGGGGTGGAGCCCATTGCTGTGCCAAATCTTGCCGCAGAGCGGCATCTCGTGATTCTTCAGCGCCAGTCATAGACGGGGAAGCAGGTTTTGACCAGAATTCTAGCAATAGCTAACCAGAAGGGCGGCGTGGGTAAGACTACAACAGCCATTAATCTGGCCGCGTCACTGGTAGCAACCAAACGCAGGGTCTTACTGGTCGACCTCGATCCCCAGGGTAACGCTACCATGGGGTCGGGTGTCGACAAAAACGCGGTTGAGCAAAGCATTTACGATGTCCTGGTGGAGCGGGCGCAAGTGGATCGCGTTGCCGTCACCAGCCCGACCGCGGACTATGATGTGCTGCCGGCAAACGGCGACCTCACCGCCGCAGAAGTCAGGTTGCTTGATCTGGATCGAAGGGAGCAGCGGCTGAAGCAAGCATTGGCGCAAATACCGGGTCGCTATGATTATGTGATTATCGATTGCCCCCCGTCGCTCAATATGTTGACCCTCAATGGCCTGGTTGCAGCCAACGGGCTGATTATTCCGATGCAGTGTGAGTACTATGCGCTGGAGGGCCTTTCGGCGCTGATGGATACCGTGGGACAAATCAGCGCCTCGGTGAACCCGGAACTACGCATCGAGGGCATTGTGCGCACGATGTACGACCCTCGCAACAGCCTGACCAACGACGTTTCGAAACAGCTATCGACTCACTTTGCCGACCGTTTGTATCGCACGGTCATTCCGCGCAATGTCAGGCTGGCGGAAGCGCCGTCCCACGGCTTGCCGGCTTTGCATTACGATAAGCAATCCAAGGGAGCCATTGCCTACCTTACCCTCGCGGGCGAAATGCTGCGGAGACAAAAACAGGTCGATCAATCCAGTGCCGAAGCCAGTGTAGCGGGGAGCCCTAATGTCAGCTAGAAAAAGAGGTCTCGGTCGAGGCCTGGATGCGTTGTTGTCGAGTTCCTCGAACGAGACCGCTGCTGCACAATCAGTCCCGATGGAGACCTCGCCTGAGGGCCAGCATGCCCTGCGCCAGATACCGGTTGACCTGATCCAGCGAGGCAAGTACCAGCCTCGACGCGACATGCACCCGGAGGCCCTGGAAGAGCTGGCAGAGTCGATCCGCAGGCAGGGGATACTCCAACCCATCGTTGTGCGCTCTGTTGACAAGCAGCGTTACGAGATTATTGCCGGGGAGCGGCGCTGGCGAGCCACCCAGCTGGCCGGGCTCGACACGATACCCTGCGTTTTGAAAGAAGTTTCCGACGATGCTGCCATTGCGATGGCATTGATCGAAAACATCCAGCGGGAAGACCTGAATGCTATGGAGGAAGCCGTTGCATTGGCCAGGCTGCGGGACGAATTTGAATTGACCCAGCAGGAGGTCGCCAATGCCGTGGGCAAATCCCGCGCAGCAGTGGCAAACCTGCTGCGCCTGCTAAGCCTGCGAGAGGATGTCAAAATACTGCTTGAACACGGCGACCTGGAGTTTGGTCATGCCAAGGCGCTTCTGGGCCTGCCGTCTGAAGAGCAATCGGCGGCGGCTTCCCAGGTGGTCGCCCGGGGGCTTTCAGTGCGCCAGACTGAATCACTGGTGCGGAATTTACTTGTTGCAGGCCAACAGGAGCAGGCGCTGAAACCGCAGGTCGACCCCGACATCAAGCGACTCCAAACCGACCTGGGTGATCGCGTTGGAGTTCCAGTCCAGATTCAACATAGCGCGAAAGGTAAGGGAAAGCTGGTCTTCAAATACACCAGCCTGGAAGAACTGGAAGGTATACTCGAACACATCAAATAGCGATGCGCTTTGCAACAGTGGGTTGATTTAGGGCCCGGTTTCATTGCTATAACAAAAGTGATTAGGCGCGCTATCCGAGGTATACCTTGCGCTCTGTAAAGTCTTTCCATTAGAGATTGTTAATGCTCAGATATTTTGTACTTAACCGCCTGAATGTTCTAAAAATTGTTGACCACACCGTTAAACTCCATATAATCGATCTCGTACTGTTTAATAAGAATGTTCAAAGCCAAACGCGTTTGATCGACTGGAAAATAGCCGGATTACAGGTATGCCCGGGAGGCAAAAAAACCCTGGCAGGGGTGCCCCAGTCAACAAACCCCGATTGGTTTGGGTTTTCGCGATAGAGCTAGGGGTTCTATTTTTCATGGCAGCGTTGGTTGCCTCGCAAAAACCACAGGTGGCGTTGTCTTTCTTGCTCGGAGGTCTGATTCAGTGCCTGCCCAACTGGTATTTTGCACGCCAGGTGTTCAAGTTTTCCGGGGCAGCCGCAGCACGACACGTCACCCAGAGCTTTTATCGCGGAGAGTTGGGTAAGTTTGTATTGACCGGTGTCGGGTTTGCGCTGGTGTTCACATGGGTAGAAAACCTGAATGCCCCTGCGTTGTTCGCAGGCTTCGGTTTGATGATTGTGGGACACGTTACGCTTTCACCCCTGGTTAAACGCTAACAAGAAGTTGTATTTACAAGAAGAGACCAGTCTATGTCAGGCGGCGGAACCTCTGCGGAGTACATCAAGCACCATTTGACCAACCTAGCCTACGGTAAGTTGCCGGCGGGTTACGAACGGGTTGGCGAACACGGTGGCAGTCATGTCCTGGAAGAAAGTACCTGGACGATGGCGCGCAGCCCGGAAGAAGCCAGTGCAATGGGTTTTAACGCGGTGCATGTCGATACCCTGGGGTGGTCTATTGTAACCGGCCTGGTGTTTTGCTTCCTGTTCTGGCGCATGGCCCAAAAAGCCACTGCGGGCGTGCCAAGCGGCTTGCTCAATTTCGTCGAAATGATCGTTGAGTTTATTGATACTACCGTCAAGGATACCTTTCATTACAGCAACAAGTTGATAGCACCGATGGCGCTAACTATTTTTTGCTGGATCTTCCTGATGAATCTCATGGATCTGGTGCCGGTCGACTGGTTGCCGATGCTGGCGGCCAAACTTACTGGCAATCCCCATCAATACTTCAAGGTTGTGCCTACGACCGACGTCAACATTACCCTGGGAATGGCGTTCACGGTTTTTGGTTTGATGATTTTCTTCAGTATCAAGGAAAAAGGCGTCATGGGGTTCGTCAAGGAACTGACCCTGCATCCATTCCACGCCTCCAAGTGGTACGTCAATATCTTGTTGATACCAATTAACCTGATCCTCGAATCTGTGTCCCTTATAGCCAAGCCGATTTCCCTGGGACTTCGACTATTTGGTAACCTGTATGCCGGCGAGATGATTTTCATTCTTATCGCCATTATGTTTGGTGCCG
The DNA here is from genome assembly GCA_024645065.1 of Cellvibrionales bacterium. Lineage (GTDB taxonomy): Bacteria > Pseudomonadota > Gammaproteobacteria > Pseudomonadales > JAHEGP01 > JAHEGP01. Next base: position 11,012 of record JAHEGP010000050.1, read on the forward strand.
GTTGGGCGCTGGGTCTTTTTGCAGGGGTGCTGCAATGGGCCTGGGCTGTATTTCATGTTCTGGTAATAACGCTTCAGGCATTCGTGTTCATGGTCCTGACTATTGTCTATATGTCCATGGCGCACGATGTCGAAGAGGAACACTGAGCAACGTAAACTTTACTGACTGCATTAGTTGGAGATAACTATGGAACAAGGTCTTATTTACATCGCCGCCGCTCTGATGATCGGTTTGGGTGCCCTGGGCACAGCCATTGGCTTTGGTTCTTTGGGTGGAAAACTGCTCGAAGGTTCTGCGCGACAGCCGGAGATGGCACCTATGCTTCAGGGCAAGATGTTCCTGATAGCCGGTCTACTGGATGCGGTGCCCATGATAGGCGTCGGTATGGCTATGTACCTGATGTTCGCCGCTTGATCGGTGGTATCACCCAGGTTAATTGCAAGACCTTTCATCCCTAACGAGGTGTCAGCGTGAATATCAATGCGACCCTGATAGGCCAGTCCATCACATTTTTTATATTTGTGTGGTTCTGCCTTAAATACATATGGCCGCCCATTCGCAATGCCATGGCAGAGCGAGAACAGAAAATTGCCGATGGTCTGCAGGCGGCTGATCGTGCACAGCACGATCTTGAGCTAGCCAAGCAAAAAATTGCGCACGAGTTGCATGAAGCAAAGCAACAGGCTGCGGTCATCATAGAGCAAGCCAACAAGCGCTCGGCTCTAATCGTTGATGAAGCCAAGCAGCAGGCGCGCGAGGAAGGCGACAGGCTCAAGGTGGCGGCCCAGGCGGAAATCGAGCAAGAGGTGAACCGGGCGCGAGAAAAACTTCGCCGCCAGGTCTCGACCCTCGCGGTTGCTGGTGCGGAAAAAATACTCCAGTCCTCTATTGATGTGGGTGCCCACAATAAGCTCGTCGATAAACTGGCGGCTGAGCTGTAAACGAGGTAGCACATGGCTGAACTTTCAACAATGGCTCGTCCCTACGCCAAGGCAGCGTTTGAATATGCGCTGTCGGGCGGCAAGCTGGACGACTGGTCGAAGATGCTGGCGACCGCAGCGAGTGTAGCCGAAGAGCCGAAGGTCGCCGAATTATTGGCCTCGCCGTCTGCCACTTCAACCAGGCTTGCCACCGTCTTTGTCGATCTCTGTGGCGAAGACCTGGACCAACAGGGTGCGAATTTTGTAGCCGAATTGGCACGGAATAAGCGCCTGGGGCTTTTGCCCCAGATCAGTGAGCAGTTTGAGACATTGAAGGCCGAGCAGCAGAAATTGGTCGACGTTGTCGTGACCAGTGCTTTTCCTCTGGAGGAAGCCCAGGAAAAGCAGTTGGCCAGCAAATTGAGTAAGAGGCTTAATCGGGAAGTCCAGATGCACACCTCGGTGGATAAGGATCTGCTGGGTGGTGTGTTAATCAGGGCAGGTGACCTGGTAATCGACGGTTCAGTGCGCGGCAAACTCGCTAAACTGGCCGAAGTAATGAACCAATAGTATCTAGACTGAGGAACGGAGCATGCAGCAGCTCAATCCATCGGAAATATCGGAAATTATCAAAAAACGCATCGAGCAACTCGATGTTGGCGTTGAAGCCAGTAACGAAGGTACTGTGGTATCGGTTACTGACGGCATCATCCGTATTCATGGTCTCACCAATGCTATGTACGGTGAGATGATCGAATTTGACGGCGGCGTTTACGGTCTGGCTCTGAACCTGGAGCGGGACTCTGTGGGCGCGGTTATCCTTGGAGATTACCTCGGCCTGGCAGAGGGGCAAACCTGCCGCTGCACAGGAAAGATACTTGAGGTTCCGGTTGGGCCGGAATTGCAGGGTCGGGTAGTCGATGCACTTGGTCGGCCCATCGATGGCAAGGGGCCAATCAATGCTTCTTTGACTGATGCCATAGAAAAGGTTGCCCCGGGCGTTATCGAACGTGTGTCGGTTGCCCAGCCAGTGCAGACAGGATTGAAGGCAGTCGACTCTATGGTGCCGATCGGTCGGGGCCAGCGGGAATTGATTATCGGTGACCGCCAGATCGGTAAAACCGCTATTGCTGTTGACGCCATCATCGCGCAGAAACACTCCGGCATTAAGTGTGTCTATGTTGCGGTCGGCCAGAAGGCATCCTCGGTCGCCGCGGTTGTTCGTAAGCTCGAAGAGCACGGCGCCATGGACCACACGATCGTGGTTGCAGCAACCGCGTCCGACCCGGCGGCCATGCAGTACCTCGCGCCCTTTGCCGGTTGTACCATGGGTGAGTACTACCGCGACCGCGGCGAAGACGCACTGATTATCTACGATGACCTTACCAAGCAGGCCTGGGCTTATCGCCAGATATCGCTCCTGCTGCGACGTCCCCCGGGTCGTGAGGCCTATCCCGGAGATGTTTTCTACTTGCACTCACGCTTGCTTGAGCGTGCCGCGAGGGTAAATGCAGATTATGTTGAGAAGTTCACTGGCGGCAAGGTAAAAGGCCAGACAGGATCTCTGACCGCATTACCCGTTATCGAAACCCAGGCGGGGGACGTGTCTGCCTTCGTACCCACCAACGTGATTTCGATCACTGATGGTCAGATTTTTCTCGAGTCAGACATGTTCAACTCCGGTATTCGACCGGCGATGAACGCGGGTGTATCGGTATCCCGGGTTGGTGGTGCTGCACAAACCAAGGTCATGAAAAAACTCTCCGGCGGTATTCGTACCGCGCTGGCGCAATACAGGGAGCTGGCCGCTTTCTCCCAGTTTGCCTCGGATCTTGATGATGCTACCAAGGCGCAGCTGGATCACGGTGAGCGGGTCACCGAATTGATGAAACAGAAGCAATATTCGCCGATGACTATCGCAGAGATGGGTCTGGTGGTGTATGCCGCCAACGAAGGATTTCTCAAAGATGTTGAAGTCGCCAAGATCGGCGCCTTCGAATCTGCTTTGGTGTCCTACGCGAATAGTGAATTCGGCGAAACGATGGACAAGGTTTCCCAAACCGGTGATTGGAACCAGGAATACGAAGGTGTCTTCAAGCAGATACTGGAAAAATTCAAGTCAACCCAGACCTGGTAACAACCACTTTCAGTTTAGTGCTGAACCAATGTTCGAGTAGAGAATATGGCTGGCGGAAAAGAAATACGTACACAGATAGCAAGTATCGGTAGTACGCAAAAAATTACCAGCGCTATGGAAATGGTGGCTGCAAGCAAAATGCGCAAGGCCCAGGAGCGTATGCAACTGGGTAAGCCCTACGCCAAGCGTATTCGGGAAGTGGTTGGCCATCTTGCCAACGCGACCCCTGAATACCAGCATATGTACATGCAGGAGCGCCCGGTCAAACGGGTCGGCTTCATCATCGTCTCTACCGACCGCGGCCTCTGCGGTGGCTTGAATATCAACCTGTTCAAGACTGCCGTTACAGCGATGAAAGAGTGGTCCGATCAAAACGTCGAGATCGACTTTTGCCTGATTGGAGCCAAGGCTGCAGCGTTCTTTAAAAGCTATGGCGGCAATGTCATCGCGGCTATTCGGGACATCGGCGAAGATCCCCTGGTGTCAGATCTCATTGGCGGCGTCAAAGTGATGATGGATGGTTTCACCAGGGGCGACATCGACAAGTTGTTCCTGGTGACGAATAACTTTGTCAACACGATGACGCAGAAACCCAGTGTGCAGCAGCTGTTACCGTTATTGGCGACAGAAGACAAAAAAATGAAACATCACTGGGATTACATATACGAGCCTGACGCAAAAGAGCTCCTCGATGGGCTGTTGTCGCGCTACATCGAGTCCCAGGTTTACCAGGCGGTGGTCGAAAATGGCGCCTGTGAGCAGGCCGCACGCATGATCGCAATGAAGAATGCGACGGAAAATGCGGGCGACCTGATAGATGACTTGCAGCTCGCCTACAACAAAGCCCGGCAGGCTGCTATTACCCAGGAGCTGTCTGAGATTGTCAGCGGCGCGGCAGCTATCAGTTAACCCATACCGAAGGCTGGTGTATGCCTGAAGTGTCAGTACCTAATCGAGATTGTTGAGAGGAAGCGGAAATGAGTAGCGGAAGTATTGTGCAGATCATCGGCGCCGTTATCGATGTGGAATTTCCCCGTGATTCCGTACCAAAAGTTTATGACGCGTTATTGGTCGACGCCAGGAACCTGACTCTGGAAGTACAGCAGCAGCTGGGTGACGGCATCGTACGCACCATTGCCATGGGTTCCTCTGAGGGCGTTAGTCGGGGCCTGGCAGTGTCCAACACCAACGCACCGGTTAGTGTGCCTGTGGGTACCGAGACCCTGGGGCGCATCATGGACGTTTTGGGAAATCCTATTGATGAAGCTGGGCCGATCG
>JAHEGP010000250.1 GCA_024645065.1 Cellvibrionales bacterium
CATTGCCTGAGGATCAGGGCCTGTCACGAGAGCTGTACGCCGATATTTTCGCCTCTGATGGCAGCTACAAGGGATATAGCACGTTGTGGACACTGGCTCCTCTACCCCAGGATACCGTCGTTTTCGATGACGGCAAGGTTCATTCGATCGACTATACACTGACCCAGGCTCTTCGGGTCACCGGCGATGGTGGCACCATTGTGAATGTCTATCCGGGAGCCAATATTACAGAAGGTACCTTCACAATCGAGAGTGCCACCAGCAATATTTATGGCGGTACCATCGGCACGATCTATAGTCAAAACTGGAGTTCGCTTAACGTATATGGCGGAGATATTACCTATTTAACCTCCAATACGATTAGCGTCCTTAATGTTTCAGGGGGCAATATTGATTTTCTTGCTACCGAAGCAGGCACAAAAACGAATGTATCTGGCGGGGAAATCGGCAGGTTTTTTCAGGAAACAGGGGAAGTCAGCATTTCCGGCGGCACGTTTTTGGATGACGTCGTCACGATAGAGGGCAGCCTTCAAATTACCGGCGGTGTTTTTCTGGGTAGTGTCACCGACAATTACCTGAACAATGCGTCGATTTCGATCAAGGGCGGTGAGTTCAGGTCAGAGTTTCTTTACAACTACAACCTGTATCAAAAGCCCTCGCCCTTCACGTTTTACGGCGATTTGTCGATCACCAAGCCGGTACTGATTGAGGGCAATCGCTACGAGTCCTATATCACCGGAACCCTGCAGGAGGGCGACGTGATCTCACAAAAGATCACTTGCTTTGATTTTTCGCAGGGGCTGGGCGGTGAAGCCACTTGTAGCGGTGTGACGATTGTCAAAACGGCCATTGCAAAGCCCTAAAACTTTTAAACGGTGTGGATGCAGGAAAATCTGCAAGGCATCCACCCGCGGCTTCCCCTCCGGGCTTCGAAGTATCGAAGCCCGGCCGTCATTCCGGTTTTTCGTGCGCGCATACAGATCATCTGTAACCACAATTGGCAACCGGGTTTTGCGGGTACATTCTGTGATTTGGTGGAAATCGTCAGTGACTGGGTGACAACGCGCGGAGAGATCACACCAAGCGACCATTTTGATGGCAACCTGGCCTGCTGCAGTATGGGCTTTGCCAGACGACCCGAGCGGAGCTTGCGGGGCTGTCACGATGGTGTTAGTTTCTTCTCCAGGGAACGGGCGCCGTGTCGTGCGGCCGGCAGTGGTCGGTGAATCGTGCGCTCGATTGAAAACACGCGGTTGAAAGCACGCGGTTGAAAGTGCTCGACTAACAATAATAGCGAGAAATTCGTGGTCGAATGGGTTTACGAACTCAACATTAAAACCCTTGCAACCTGGGTAGCGTTCATCTTTGTCGGCTATTGCTGGATCGGGGGAACGATCTTTCGCCCAATGTTACGCCCCTTTGTGCGGTCGCGCAGCGGGAGCAACGACATCATCGGCTATGTGCTCTCGTCCTTCGGGGTATTTTACGGTTTGTTGCTGGGGCTTATCGCGGTGGCTGCCTACCAGAATTTCAGCCGGGTGGAGGCCAATGTCGCGAGGGAGGTCGCCTCGCTGGAAACCCTCTACGAGGATGTATCCGTTTTCCCGGAGCCCCATGGCCAAAACCTGCGCTGGTTGTTGCGCGACTACTGTCGTTACGTCATCAAATATGGCTGGCCTGCCTACAGCGCTGGAGAAGAGCCGCAGGGCGGCAACGTGAGGATCAGGGCATTCCAGGAGAGAATGCTTGCATTCGAGCCGCAGACCCGGGTAGAGGAACTGATCTTTGCGGAATCGCTGCGCCAGTTCAATGCGTTCATGGAGCACCAAAGAGTGCGAGAGCAGTCCGTGAATACCGGCATCCCCAGTGTCATGTGGTACGTGGTTATTGTGGGGGCATTCCTCAATATTGGACTGCTATGGCTCTTCGACATGCGACTCGTGACGTTCCTGTTTCTCGGAGGGGTGCTGTCTTTTTTTCTCGGTACAATGATTTTACTGATTGCCGTGATGGACAACCCGTTTCGCGGGGCGGTCAGCATTTCTTCCGAACCTTTTGAGCGCTTGTATTGGTCAAATATGCGGGATTAGAGGATTCATGGCCAGGTTTTCAGTGCATGAACTTGAAGGTGTGTTTTACGTCGATGTGGAGCTCGATAACGAGATGCTGCGAGCGGAAGCCGGCGCCATGTCGTACCTCTCGGGTGACATTGCTATCCATTCCCGGCTAATCCCCTCATTGTCGGGTGCACTCAAGTCAATGCTTGCCCAGCAGGCGATTTACCGACCAACCTATACGGGCACCGGGGTAGTGACGCTGCAGTCGTCGCTGGGCGGCTTCCATGTCATGACTCTGAAGGAGGAGAGCTGGATACTCGAGCGCGGCATATACTGGGCGTCGGAGGGCAGCGTCGATGTCAGCTATCATCGGGTGGACTTCTGGACGGCGTTTCGCGCCCGCGAACCACTGATTTACCTGCAAACGAAGGTCTCGGGGGGTGGCACCGTGGCTATGCGCACGCGGGGGCCTATCGAGGAAGTGGTGCTTGGTGAAGGCGAGCGCATCGCTGTCGATGGCAAGAGTATTATCGGTTGGGAATCCAAGGTGAGATTCCGGATACGACGACCGACAGAGAACTTCCTGGGGAAATTCACGGTCGGCCAGGGACGACTTCGGGTGTTCCTGGGCCCGGGGCGCGTATTACTTAATCCGGCCCCGCACTGGCGATATCGAATATTCTCTGGCGCTTACGATGACTATTCGATGACCCACTATACAGAGTGAGATCCATGACCAGTTCGGTTGGCGGTGACGATAGGAAGGATTCCAGGCCCGAGCAGGGCAGCGGGCAGGGCGGGGACCTGACCCGGCGCTGTCTGTTGCACAGAGGAGCCGGCTAAGAGGGGCCACGAAGTAACCGGTTTGCAAGGTGCAGCCGGGGACAGATGGTCACCGGCGACGCGCTGGTCGGGCCGCCGGGAATTGACCAGGGCATACTCGTTTCAGAAATCGAGATCGCCGCGGCAGGAGACTGCGTTTACTGCTCGTCAGAAAACCCGGCGCCACGCTTGGGCTTGATATAGCGCGGTGTCGCCATACCCTGGGCTCTGGCTGCCTCAAGGATGGCCTGTTCAATCCATCCCGCATCCATGATATTGACGAAATTGCCGTCCGCATCAAAGTTCACATTACATCCTGCCACCACCATAAAGCCATCGGCCGGTTCGTCGGCGTCTTCCGCAACGTGGAAGGTGTGTACCGATCCGCCGGGTTCGTACAGGTAGCAACCGGCGGTCTGCTTCTGGTCCGGGTACTCCAGGTAGTACCAGCAGCCCGCCGTGGTATAGAAATGGACCGTCCCGGTGTGAAAGTGCATGGGCAGCGTGGTACCAGGCTGGAATCTTGCGCGCAGTACCCAGAGCCCGTTCTCCGCATCGAGAAACAGCGGCCAGATATCAACCCCTGGCAGAGCATTCTTGATCAGCGGTAATTTGGACGTATCCAGATCCAGCAGCAAATCCTGATGGTTGATGGGCGAAGGTAGTGTCATGATGTAGTCCTCTCGATTAGGGGATATTTGAAGTTAAGAAAGCCGTCGTCAGCGGCTACGGTAGTGCCGTTGATGCAGTTGGCATCTTCAGAGGCCAGGAATGCAAACACTTTGGCGATCTCCACCGGCTGGGTGAATTCGTTGCGCATTTGCTCCCGGCGGATATGCTCCCACAGACCAAGGGCCTCGTATTGGCGCAACAGGGGTGTATCCACCCGTCCGGGGGCTACCCCGACCACCCTGATTCCGTGGGGGGCCAGTTCCAGCGCCGCACACTTGGTCATCATATCCACGGCTGCCTTGCTGACGTTGTAGGTAAAAGACATCTCAGATGCCATGGTGCCGTAGACCGAAGAGGTGTTCAGGATCACACCGGGCTTGCCCAACTCGACGAACTTGCGTCCCGCTGCCAGTATCCCGTGGTACACACCTTTCTGGTTCACCCCGGTCACCAGGTCGAAATCCGCGACCGGGTCGTGGTCCAGCAGCATTTTGGCATTCCCGATCCCGGCGTTGCTGATCACCACATCGAGGCTCCCGAAGGTCTCGACGGCGGCCTCCATCATGGCATCCACCGCGGCAAAGTCGGTGACGTCAACTGCAAATCCGACCACCTGCTCGCCGTACAGGTCCGCAAGCTCGCTCACCGCATCACCGTTCAGGTCTGCAGCAAGCACACTGGCTCCTTGCTCGACGAAAACCCGGACAATTTCCTGGCCGATGCCGCCGGATGCGCCGGTTACAATCGCTACTTTTTTATCAAGTCTCATAATTTTTCCCCGTGTCTGTTGCGTTATTCAACGCTGCTTACTGTAATCAAGGAAGCAGCCAGGCACTTGACTTATTGCGAACAATAGTTGATATTTCGTGAATATCAGGCAATC
>JAHEGP010000251.1 GCA_024645065.1 Cellvibrionales bacterium
ACGGCGGATACCGGCCTGCCCGAGGAATTGCAGGCGCTCGCGGCAGTGCGCGATCACCCGGCGCGGCAACAATGCGTCCTGTTGTCCTGGGAGGCCCTTGCCGCGGCGCTGGAAAAAGCAATAAAAGAATAGCGGACCAGGGCGCTGGGCGACCCTCCGCATTTTCACCAGCCTGCGAGTCAGTTGGTCTATGACGCCGCCGCTTATCGATTCGAGAGCCTTGCCCGCCTGCCGGGGCGCAATGGAGCAAGGCTGGCAAAGCAGAAGCATGAAGCTGGTTCCGGGATCGCTCGGTGAAGCGCACAGGTCCGCTCCTGACTGATACTGCCTGGCCAATACTTCAGGCTGGTTCTGCCGACCCCGACAAGTGGCAAGCGGACAGGACAGGCGTGGGTTTGGTACTCGCCGGCCACAGCCACCAGAGTAATAACCCACACAGCAATGTCACCAGGTTAGCCATGGCAAGCACGTTATTGTCACCCGTCACTTGCGGCAGGACCGGAACCGCGCTATAGGCAAACTGCATCGACACGTTGAATACGACCAGTAGCAAAGCACTGCCGGTTTGATGATAGAGCCAGATATAGATGGGCGTCATCGCAAACCAGCCGAGCACGAGGTTCTCCGGGCTGATACCCGGGGCAATAAAGAAACCGGTAAACAGGAAGGGGATGTACCCCATACCCCAGAGCACACCCATAAGCAGCGATGCCTTCAGAGGCGTGAAGCCGGCGCTCAACAGCCTAGGGTAGATAAAACCGACCCAGAACAGTTCATCAGAAATCGCCACTTTGACAATCATCGGCGCGTCTTGCAATGCACTCTTCCAGGATGGGAGCTGCATGCTGTAAAGCCTGGATGTTTCACCAAAGAGCCAATCGTTCAGGTATAGCGCTGCGAACAGCACCGGCACCATGATTCCAATGGCCAGCAGCCACCAACCAGGGTAGAGCCGCAGACGACCATAAGGCTGGATTATGCGCCATAAACCCGGTCGACCGCCAAAGTACCAGGACGCCAGCAGGGCCAGTGATCCGTTAATCAGGTAAGTGCTGTTTTTAGCGGCGCCATTGAGCGACTTCCCGGCGATATCCGGCAATGCACTAAAATAGGCCAGGAAGTTTATGGAGCACTGTAACAGTGCGGCAATTGCAATGACCAGGTATACCTGCCCGAGAGGAGCAAGTTGCCGACGGGATCTGAAAATGTTACTCAATTTGTCACTCGATTGCGCTGCACCCAGCGCTACAAAGCCACTACCGAACTCCAGCACTCACTGGAATTATAGCAATACCTTACTAATGCGCAGCTATGACAACAGAGGCAGACAATAGTTGCCAGGATCGCGCGCCGGGAGAACCCATTGGATCCCACACCCCGTCCGGGAGCCGCTTGATCCGGCGCGGGCCGACGCCGGACTTCGATACAGCTGCCCACATGGCCGGCTGTGTGAACGCAGAACAAGAGAAGGTGGTTGCCCGCCCAACGGGGTCATTGCATGCCTGTGCACCGCCGGCGCAGAGGATGGTTGCGCGATGCCCTAATCCTGCTCAGCCTGGCCCATTCGATTGAAAGATCGCCCGAGGTAAATCCCGGTAGCGGCCCACATAGCTGCAACTCCCGCGCCCACCGCAGCCGCTCCTGCCAGGCCAAGGCCGAGGCCCTGGGTAAGTGCCGTAAATAGCCAGGCATTGAGCATATCTCCGCCACGGTAGATGACTATGTCGATGACCGGCTTTGCCTTGAACCGGGTTTCCCTGTCTACCGCGGTAAAGAGCATCTCCCGCGCGGGTCTCGATATCGCATAATTGCCGACCCGGCGCACCACTTGCACGGTGATCACCACCGCCACCATGGGGGTAGCCGCAAGCACCAGCATTCCACCTCCAATCAGCACCGGTACCGACGCCAGGGTAAAGGGCAATCCCAGGCGAGAGGCGATTCGGCCGGTGGCGAAGACTGCCACTAATATGGTCATGATATTGACCACCAGATCCATGCTGGCCCAGATCCGGGCCCGGGTTTGAAGGTCGTAAGCCTGCAACAGGTTCTTCAGTTCAAAATAGACAAAAGAGCTGATTGCCGTGTAGAGAAAAATGAACAGGCCGATGCCAAGCAGGAAGGGGCTGCTGCAAAACTCCCTGAAACCCGCCAGCGGATTGCCACCGATCAAACCGAGGTGCTGGTTCGCCGCGACCACGTCGGAACCATGCAAATCCGATAGTTTCAAGCCCTGCAATGCCCGAATAAGGGGCAGGCTTGACACCACCAGCCCACTGGCAAGTAGAAGCAGGCGGTCGGTGCCGATATGGTCTACCGATAAAGCCGCCAGGGTCGGCCCGACAATCCCACCGACGCTGGCGCCGGCGCCGATAAATCCAAACAGCCGGGTCGCCTGGCGCCTGGAAAAGGTGTCCGCCATGAAAGCCCAGAACACCGAGATGTGAAACAGGCTGAAAACACTGACCCATATGTAAAAAGCCTTGTCCAGCAGAACCGCTTGCTGCAAACCTTGGCCAGCCAGGTAAAACACCACGAAGCTGGCTGCGAACACCCCGTAAACCAGCGGCACCAGTCGCCTCAGCGGAAGCCTCGCTACCGCTGCACCGTAAAGCGATACCGCCGCGATGCTCAGCAGAAATGTCAGAGTCCACAGCCAACTCACCTCGGCGTCCGTCCAGTTGCTGGCCATCGCATCGCGCAGCGGGCGCAAGATGTAATACGCCGCCATCAACATCAATACCAACAGGAAGGAAGCGAGGGTCGCCCTCACCTCATGGGGCTGGATGTCAAAAGCCGAAGACAGCAGCCGCGAGAAACGCGTTGCAGTCAAGGTTTCAGCCTACAGCGATTGGTAGAAGCGCAACATTTCATCCCGCGCGGACGCATCGGGCACGGGGCCGAAATTGGCTCCCATATTATCCCGCATATGCTTGACCCTGGAGGATGCCGGAATAATACAAGTGACTGCCGGGTGCGCCAGTATGAACTTCAGGTAAAACTGACCCCAACTGGAGCAGCCCAGGTCGCGGGCAAAACCCGGCAGTTCCCGGTTGCCCGACTTCGCAAACAGGCTGCCGCGCTGGTAGGGACGATTGATCATCGTTGCGATACCGCGATCCCGTGCCAGGGGCAGCAACTCCTGCTCCGCCACCCGGTTGTCGATATTGTAGGAAAACTGGACGAAGTCCAGGGGCTCGTCGCGCATGATCTGCAGAAACTGCGCATGGTCGCGACCGTGGGAAGTGGTAATCCCGATATAGCGAACCTTGCCCTCGGCTTTCCATTCTTTCAGGGTTGCCAGCTGGGTGCGCCAGTCGACCAGATTGTGCACGGCTATCAGATCGAAGCGATCCACGGCCATGCGCCGGGCGGATTGCTTCATCTGCGCTATTCCCGCTTCACGGCCTGTGGTCCAGACCTTGGTAGCGGCAAACAGGCTCGGCTTTTCCGGCATTGCCCGCACCAGGTCGCCCACCCGGGACTCAGCGTTGCCATACATGGGGGATGAGTCGATAACCGTGCCCTTCCCGGCGAGGAATGCTGCCAAAACCTCATCGAGTGCAGCCAGTGAGTCCGCATCGCCGCCCGTGTCGAAAGTGCGCGACGTACCCATTCCTATCACCGGCAGCAATTCACCCGAACTGGGAATGGGGCGCTGGATTAGAGTAGCATTAGTATGCCCCGCCGAATTTACCTTGCTGCTCCAGCCCAGGGCCGGGCCGGCAAGCAATCCAGCCCCCAACTGAAGCACCTGTCTTCGCTTGATCATGGCAAACCTCCCGCAATAGCAAAGCCGGTTCAGGAACAGCCCAACTGCTCTCCCCGAGCCTTCGCAGACCACTACGATAAAGTACATCGGCCGGCAAGTCGATATCCCTATATCCAGCAACCTGCTGCCGATTACCCGTAAAACGTCTGGATACCGCGCTCTGCACTGTCTGCAGAAAGCGGTCCGGGAGTGAATTCGGCCCGGCAAAAGCGCTGCAGGCGGTCAGGCCACTGCCAATGTCTCCGACTCAGGGTTTGCTAAATGAATCTGCACATGGCCAACAACGTTTTCTCCTGGTAGAAGCTACCGGTAATCCAACAGTGGGCCCGGCGCCCGACCGCGACCGGTTAAGGGCTGTTGGGTTCACAGTCAAAAATGATCGCAATGCCCTTGAGGGATACGCAGTGGCTGTATAGCCTGGATCGAACCGTTGCCACCACTCTCAACGCCAACATTGGCAGGCCCGATCCAAAGCCAGCCGTTTTCCAACGGCATGAGCTTTGGACGTTGCAAGGGTCGCTCAGGCTGCTGCAGTTGCCCGGTTGGGCGCCGGCACCCCAACAGTCGCAGACTGCTTGATCATGTCCGCAGCCTTTTCACCGATCATGATGCTCGGCGCATTGGTGTTGCCGCTGACCAGCTTGGGCATG
>JAHEGP010000051.1 GCA_024645065.1 Cellvibrionales bacterium
CCTGATACCATGAATGCCTGCGATTCGATTGGAGCGGTATGATAACGGCTTACTGAAGGGCGCTAAAGCGATATCGTCTGGGCTGGCCTCTATTTAACATAATATACATTATGCGCAATTGTATTACGGGTTATTATGGCTCTCCAGGCGCGCTTTGACCTTGGGCCGCCAAGCCTCTGCCAACGGCAAGGACTTGTAATTGAGAACAGTCTCCATGGCAACCGCTGGCTGGCCCGTGAGGTGATGCTCGCGAGTTGTCGAAACCAGGCCGGAAAAGCAAGGTCCCGGGGCCGTCGTGCAGGCGTGAATACGTCCGGGTATCCAGCCCGGGAGCCCCGGCCATTTGCACAGTGGCGCAGCAACCGTAGCCGGGAAGATCCGGAGCGAAAACCTCATCGGCTAAACACTGCACGTCAGCGGCCAGAGCAGTATCCTCTTCCCTATTGCCAAGCACCCGATGAACGATGTCAGCAAGCAGACCCTCGCTAAAGTAGTTGAGGATCTCGATTTGCCGCGTCATCCGCTTCGCTCCAAACACCCCCAACAGGCTGTATGGATAATTTCATGAGCAGAAATGTTAAGCTTTGACCCGGCTTTAGCGTTCGAAAAAGCTTTGCGCTGAGGGCAGTTGAATGTACCACTCCGGCAAGCAATGCAGTAACTCCGGGATGTTCACGGCGAAGCTCCGTGACCACCGGCGATGGTCGTCACTTCTGTTTTTGATGGTTTGCCTGCCTGCACCCGGGCTGAGTCATTCTGGAGAGGTGGGTCTGCAGAGCCTCGGATTGCGCGCGAATTTTTCCAGTGCGACAACCCTCGGCGACCCCCAGCCGGAGGAGTTCGAAGAGTATGACCTGGCAATCAACCTCCGCTTGCCGTGGCAGTATGAGTTCGAATCCAGTTGGCGCCTGGGTTCGCGCTTGATGACCAGCGCCGGAATCCTGCGGGGCGGCGGCGAGAGTGCGCTGGTCGCATCACTGATTCCTGAATTGACCATCGCTAGCCGGGAGCAGCGCTTTCTCCTTGATATGGGCGCGGGGTTAGCGTATCTCAGCCGGTCCCGCTTCGGCACCCAGGATTTCGGCGGGCCGTTTCAGTTTGCCCTGACCGTCGGTATCGCCGTGCCGATCTATAGACAATGGGGCGCCGGTTACCGCTTCCTGCACTATTCCGACGCCGGGCTCAACGGGTCGGATACCGTTGGGGCCGATAATCACATGCTCGAGGTGTACTATCGTTTTTAAGGTCGTGCCGCTTTGCTTCCATTTCCTGTAGACACCGGGAATATCCTGGTCTAATAATCCAGGATTCCGAGCGTATACTCGAGCGGCCGCAGCAAGGTTAAAATCGCAGCCTGGTGAAAAAGAGATCAAAACAAACTTGGATACTTGCAACAGTTCTTCTTCGCGTCAGGGCTACCAGCTGCGATGTCGAAGCCACTATAAACCCGGAAATACGAGCAGAATGAGCCGCGGTTTTGTGGCAATGCTGGCCATCTGCCTGATTGGTCTCCCCGCGCTAGCGCCAGCCCAGGCTGCGGGCTGGGAAACCCTGAGTGCAGAGCAAAATCTATTGCTCCAGCGGCGCCCTTATCATGCCTCACCGCTCGATGAAATCCGAGGCACTACCAACATCCAATCGTCCCTGAGTGCAGCGGTCGCCCTGCTGCGCGATGCCCGCTTCAATGAATATTGGGTTTATCGCAGCGGTGGCGCCGAGATACTTCAGACCCAGGGTTATCGAACCGCCTATGTCTACGGAGTGGTCGACGCACCCTGGCCAATACAGGATCGCGACGCTGTCGTGCGGTTTGACTACCAGCAGAATCCGCGCAACAAAACCATTGTGATCAATATTCGCAATATGCCGGATTTCATAGCCCCAAAAGCAGACTATGTGCGAGTTCCTGATTTTGGCGGTTACTGGAAACTGCAACCCGAGCCGGGGGGCTGGATAGAGGTGACCTACCAGGTGTACGGTGACCCCGGCGGCAAGCTCCCGGTTTTTCTGGCCAACCATGCAGCGGCACTTTCGGTCAAGAAGACCCTGTTGAATATGCAGTCAGCGGTGGCGAGGTATGCCGGTGTGAGGCTGCCATTTGTCATTGAGCGCGATCCTTGAGCAGCGCTAGACAATGAAACCGCAGCGCAGGCAATTGCCTCAGGAAGGGCCTGCCAACAGGCTGCTCCGGAACGAGTTACTGTGGCGTGATTGCCGCACGCCAGAATCCAAAGGCCGTTGCCCCAATCCCGCAATCCGGCTCCGATGTACCCAGGTCAAGGAGCGCCTGGAATAAGGCCCGGCCTTCACCGGCCAGGCCCAACTCAGCCAGGCATTTCAACATCCGGGTGATCCGCAGGTTGTTGTGCGTATCGTAGATAAACCAATTGTCCTTGCGCTGGCCCCAATTGGCGCCCTTTACGATAAGGTCACCCTCCCCGGCCAGGCCGTAAAAGGCCAGCATGCGCGCCAGGGACTTGCCCAGTTGATCACGCAATTCAGGCTCCTGCAGGAAAGCCATTTGAACCTCATCAGTTATCGTCGGCGCGTCGGGGTTAACCCCGCTGGGCTCGCGGTTGGGAAATAGCCACTGGATATAATCATGGGTGTATTCGAGCCACTGGTCGTCCTGCTGCAGGATCTCCCCGACATACCGCCCCTGGCCGTCGGGAGCGCGTCCCCGGCAGAACGACAGCAGACGATTCACGGTTGCCCTGCAATGGTTTGCTGGTTAACTGACCTCACCTTGACGCCGTCGTCTATCAGGTCGGATGGATACAGAATCACCTGCTGGCCCTCCTCTACGCCTTCCAGTACCTCGGCAAATTCGCTGCTACGCTGGCCGAGCCGCAGCTGACTGAGACGGGCGAGACCATTATCGATGACAAAGGTATGCCACCCTCCCTGGCGCCGGAATACCGCACCCAGTGGAATCCTTGGCACATCGTCTCCGGACCAGGTCTGAATGGCGGCTTCTACCCGGTACTGGGCCCCGAGTCCCGGCGGCGGGTCGATAATATCGCCAATCACATTCACCCGTTGCTCTTCGACACCCAGCGTTGAGATCTTGGTGAACGCCCCGGGCTCTACATAGCGCACCGTTCCAGCCAGCGACCTGTCGCCACCCCAGCCGGTAATGGTGACAGGGGCTCCGGGACGCACTTTCATCGCCTCCTCGGTCAACAGATCGATGACGAGTTCCAGGGTGTTGCCCTTGCCCAACTCGAATAGCGGACTGCCGGCGGGCAACACGCGCTCACTCTCTTCATGAATATGAAGCAGGGTGCCGGACACCGGAGCGGCTATTTCCACGACGGCTTCGCTATCCAGGTTCGCATCGATGCCAAGCAGACGGGCCCGGGCGGCCTCGAGCTCGGCGTTGGCCGCTGCGAGGGTTGCCCGGGCACTGTCGAGACGAGCTTTCGCCGCGACTGCAGTCTGGGCATACAGGTCGCGCACTTCGATGCCGATAAGCTGGCGCTCGTACAAATCGTTGCGACGCCTGGATTCATCGTTGGCTCGCTGAAAGTTACTGAGGGCCTCCTCGAGCCGCGCGCCAGCCTCTCGTTGGCGCGCCTCCGCCGCTTTGACGACAGACCGCGCAATTGAAGCTTCCCGGGGGTCCTGGGGTGGCGGCGCTATTGTTGCAAGTATGTCTCCAGCCTTGATCGGGTCACCCACAATATGCCCGCTGCGCAGCAGCCGGCCGGTTACCGGTGCGCTAACCGTGTAGCGATAGCGCGAGCGGGTCCTGCCCTGCTCCTGGACAGTCACCACCAGTTTGCCGCGATTCACGGTGTAGCTGTCAACCTCGACCACATCGGGTTTCAGCAGCAGGGCGGCCAGCAGCGCCACAGCAGCAACAATGGCGAGGATTAAGCTTTTTTTGCCTTTTTTTTCCACGATTTCCAGTCTCGGTGTTTATTCCCTGGTTTTCAACACGGCGATCAAATCGAGTTGGTCAACCCGATGGCGCACAATCAAAGCGCTTGCGACTGCCGCCAGCAAGGTAATGAGGGCCGACAAAAAATAGGTTCGGCTTGAAATGGTAAAGGGCACCCGATAGACATCGTTCTGCAATGAAGCGGCAACGGCATAGGATAAACCGTATCCGATGAGCCATCCCAGCGGAATCGCCAACAGGGTCAGGATTGCCTGTTCTCCCAGCAGCAGGCGGGCCGTTTCACCGCGCCTGAACCCCATCACCCGAAGGCTTGCCAATTCCCTTCCCCGCTCCGAAAGCGAGATTCTGGCGCCGTTGTAAATTACCCCCACGGCTATCACACTGGCGAACCCCACCAGGAAGCTTATGCCGATATACAGGCTGTCTGCCAACTGGCTTTCAAAGTTCTCCAGCATCACTGCAGGTGACGTGACACCCGCGACCGCTGGCAGGTTCTTCAAATGTCTATTGATTTCAGCGCGAGCGTCGGCATCCACCGACAAATAGGCTCCCGAAGCGAGTTTCGGTCCCTGTACCAGTTGTGCCAGCGCATCCTGGTTCATGTAAACCGATAGCCCCATAAAATCTTTCACCACCCCGCTCACGATTAAATCGTGTCGGGCCACCCGCCGACCCTCAAGGATTTCAATAGCCACGCTATCACCCCTGGTTAGGTCGAGCTTTTGCGCCAGTCTTTGGCTTATCACCAGACCCTGAGCAGGCAGCGGATAGGTTTCACCACTACTGGCGACAATTCTTCGCAGGCGTCCGTCGGGTAGCATGCCCTGGATACTTACCTCGCGCTGCCTGTGCCCCGCCCTGAGACGCGCGGGCACCACACGGTACATCTCGACCCGGGTCACACCCTCAAGTTGGCGCAGGTCGTAGTAAATTGCATCATCCCGGGATTCATTGAAAGTCAGCATCAGATCTTCGCGCTGGATCCGGGAAAATTGCTGCTCCATCATAAAAACCACCCCGTCGAGCATGAACATGCCAACTACCAGGATGGCTACCGAAAAAGCTATGCCGACAGAAGAGAGCAGGCTGTGAATCGGCTTGCGCTGAATGTTACGCAGAATCATGCGCATTGACGAGGGAAGCAGTGAAGCAATTTGCATGCGCTCCAGCCAACCCGCCCGGAAGCGAGCCGGTGGCTCCGGGCGCATGGCTTCCGCCGGCGGCATTGCCACTGCACGGCGCACCGCTGTCAGCGCTCCGGCCGTTGCGGCGAAAACACTGATGCCCGTTGCCATCAACAGCAAGCCCGGCTTGAGCTGGTAATGCAGGTTGGGGAAGTCGAAATATTTGCCATACATGCCAATATAGGCATCTCCAAGCAGCAGCCCCAGCAGTGTGCCCAGCAGGGTTCCGACTGCGACAGCGACAAGCGCATACATCAGGTAGTGCCAGCCGACTTCATCAGTGCGAAACCCAAAGGCTTTCAACACCGCGATCTCCGTGCGCTGGGTACTGATCAAGCGGCTTAAAACCAGGTTGAGCAGGAACGCGGCAACCGCAAGAAAAACAATCGGGATCGCGGTTCCCATAATCCGATTCTGGTCCAGCTCCGCCTGCAGGATAATGTGCGAGGGCTGATTCTCCCGGGCATAGGCGCCAAGGCCCCCGTAGGGGTCGAGCAACTGGTTCAATTCGGCGATCACCTGGCGCGGATTGGCGTCAACAGCCAGCGACAAAGTCACCTCGTTAAAGGCGCCGTCCATATCGTAGGCCGGCCCCAACACGTCGCGGCTCATCCACAGGACGCCATAGCGCTCATCGTCAGGATACAGCGCACCCGGCGGCACGGCGTAGGTGTGCTCCGGTGAAATCGCAATTCCGACAATATCCAGTTCCCGGGATCTACCGTTGATGATCGCGCGCAGGGTGTCGCCGGGAGAGAGTTGCCGCGCCATGGCAAAGTTCTCGCTGATCAACACCTCGTCACCTGCGCCGGAAAGATAGCGGCCACTGCGTATACGAATATCGTTGAGCACGGGACGGCCATTGACCGGCAAAGACACAAATTGGCCCTGTGCGGGCGCGTCCAGGCCCTCGAGGTCGAGGGTGGCGAAGAAGGTCACCCGGGTGTCGACAGCGGCCACCCCGGCTAAGGCCGCTATCCGTGACACCAGGGTATCCGGGGCCCGCTTCAACGGTGCCCATATATCGGCAAACCGGGAGTCTCGATAGTAATTTTGTTGGGCTTCGACCAGGGTATCGTAACTGCCGCGCATGGTGATCACGGTCATGATGCCGGTGGCAACCACCAGCGCAATCGACAGCATCTGGCCTTTTAGCTGCCACAGTTCACGAAGCAATTTGCGATTGAGAACTCCCGGCATCCTGTCACCACTCGATGTCTTGGATGCTGGCGCGAGAACTGTTGACGGTTCGCTCAACGATTTCGCCACTACTCATGTGCACCACGGTATCGCCGAGCATACCGATCGCCGCATTGTGGGTAATGATCGCCGTGGTCGTGCCGGTCTCACGATTCACCCGGTCCAGTACCGACAGCACCAGTTTCCCGGTTTGGGCATCCAGAGCGCCGGTGGGTTCGTCGCACAACAGCACATTCGGGCGTTTGGCGACGCCCCGGGCGATAGCTACCCGCTGTTGCTCGCCCCCTGACATCTGCGACGGAAAATGGTCCAGCCTGTCGCCAAGCCCTACCAGCTGCAGAGCTTCATCCGCCGGCATCGGATCCTTAGCGATATCGGTTACCAGCTTGACATTTTCCCGCGCGGTCAGGCTCGGAATGAGATTGTAAAACTGAAACACAAAGCCAACATGGGCGCGCCGATATTCAGTAAGTCCGTCGCTGTCGAGCGTATGCAGACAGAGGTCGTGGTAATACAGACTGCCGCTGCTGGCTACATCGAGGCCTCCCAGGATGTTCAACAGGGTTGACTTGCCACTGCCCGAAGCACCCAGCAACACCAGCAATTCACCCGCGTACAAATCGATATCGACATTACGCAACGCATGCACCGTAACCTCACCCATCTGGTATACCTTGCATAGGTCGCGGCCACGCAATACGCTTGCGGTTGATTTATCCATAGGACCCGTATACTTCGCTTCCGGTGAGGGGGCATTATATACCCGCAGCACTTCTGGGGCATTGTCCTGCCCAGCCTGGCACCTCTAATCACAGGGTACCGCCTCAGTCGAGCCTGGGTGATCGCCCCCAGGCCGCGGTGCCAGCGTGATTGCTTACTTTTATTGACGACAGCCGCCAGGCCGGAGCTGATCCCGAATGAATCAGTGGCGCTGCCAGCCGTGTGACGCAATGTTATGCCCGGGCGAGATTTGGGCTTTTTCGAGGCGACAGGCGCAAGGTCTGGAGCTGGTGTGGTTGCAGTTCGACCCAAAAGCGCCTTGCGTCCTCCAGACTGATCGAACCCGACTGCGCTTGTTCGTCAAGTCTGGCTCGCTGCACGGTCACCAGATCGAATCCAACTACAATTTGACCCGCAGCCACCTCTGCGCCTGGATTCAGCAAGCTCAAAATATAGTCATCACCGTCCGCCGCCGGTTTGAAGGCGCTGAGTAGCAAGGTGTCGCTATGCAGGGTCAGCATATCGCTATCAGGCGGCATCAGGGGCGCGTCACCGGCAAATACCGCGGCGAGGGGCACCTCGGCCTGCTGGGCCTTAATCGGATCGAACCCGGCAAACAACACCAGTTCCGCTTCGATCGTTTCGAGACACTGGGCCTCGACAGCCGGGATTACCGGACCCGCGGGACCGGAGCGAGACTTGAGATCGTGGCGCGACAACCAGCCAATGCTGCGAACCAGAGTGATGGCCAGGGTTCCGCCTTGCAGCACCTCTGCTTCCGGCAATCCCGCGGCAACCACGCTCAGGCCGTTGACGTGTATCCAGCCCTGGTGAACGAAACACGACGAAGCGGGTTGCAGCCAGTCACTGTCGTCGGGAACTTCGTTTCGACTGTGCGCGACATCGAAAGTAGTTGCGTAGCTAAAATCCTGTCCAGCGCCACCTGCAGGAAACAAGAGTCGCAGGCGGTGGTCCCTGGCGGTGTTTTCCAGCCGCACTGCAACACGCAGTTCGTTGCTCTCCGGATAGAGAATGTAGTCTGTAAACAGGCGCACGGCGGTGGATTCGACACTGCGGTGCACGCGGCTGCGGTCGAGTTCCCGGGGCACTCGATAGAGGCGCTCGACCTCGAGAATCTGTGTGCCATTGTCGTGCAGGCGACGCCGGTGGCGACAACGCAGCAGATCGCAGCGCCCGTCCAACGGCAGGATATCCGCATCGTAGCTGTCACCGCGGTCACCCCGATCTTCAATCCCGAACAACCCCGCGTAATGGCGCCCGCCGATTTCCAGCTCTACGCTGCCATCTGCATCGAGCGCCAACCGCATGTGGCAATTGGCAATGGTGCGGCTATCGTCAACAGTCTCATCGGTATGGTCCGCCCGCTCCAGAACCATCCGCTTGTAGCCATAGGCAGGCACGTCGGTTACCGGTATCTCCAGATCACAGGCGTGCTGGTGCTGGTCATGGAAAAAACGGCCATCACTATCGGCGGGAATAAAGCGCACACTGACACCTGCGGCGGTGTAGCCGCCCTCCGGCTTGTTTGCCGCCAGCACCGGGTGGTAAATAGCACCCTCTTGGGCCGGTGCCAGCGAGGGGTGGGCGTCGAGCTTGAGCCTCGCGTACCCTGAGCGCCGATAGGGTGATGGATTGTAAATCGCCACCTCAAAGGGTTGGGTCAGCGGCGTCTGACGGGTGAGCGCCTGACCTGCCAGGCGCTCCATGATGCGGTTTGCCGTCTCGTCGGCGAGAGCGCCGGCAGCGTAAAAACGCGGCAACATCTGGCGGTGTACCTGGTCGATGGAACAGCCGCCGATGGAATCGTGGGCCTGATTCTGCAACAGGGATTTCCAGGCAGTGCGCAGTGAGGCGCGTTCATCCTGCAGGCCATGCTGGCGTGCCAGTGCGGCCATTGGCTCGGCAAGCGTTAGAAGTTTGGTCTCAATGCGCCGATTAGCCAGCTTGAGGGGCATCCTCGCAGACCAGACTCCCGGCAACAGACTCGCCAGCTTCGAGCCGGTCAGGCTTCCCCGGTACTCGGGCAGTGGCTCCTTGATACTGTCGACAAAGTCGCCCAGCAATCCGACTCGCACATCGACATCGAGGGACCTGGCAAGGCCCTGGGCCAGCGCCATGGCGTCTGGATGCGGTGGTGCATGGTCAACGCCATTCATGATAAGTACCGACTGCTGCTCGGTGTTTTCTGTCGCCTCGAGGTAGACGATCTTCAGCACCTTGATCGCTTTGTTAGAATCTGTGGGCAGGAAGGCCCCGTTACTGTAGCCTCGGGCTAACAGGCAGGCGATCACCGAACTGCCATCGGGGGCTCGCCAGCGGTATTCGTTGGGCAACTGCCGCAGTTCGTTTCCGTTGCCGCGCCAGTAGACGAAAGCTCGCAGACCAAAGCCACAGAACAGCTGGGGATACTGTGCCGGGTGGCCGAACGAGTCTGGCGTGTAGGCAATATCGGAGACCGGGCCAAACTGAGCGCCAAGCTCGCGACCAATGGCCAGGTTGCGAATATGCGCTTCACCTCCCGGCAAGAGTGAGTCTGGCTGGACGTACCACGGGCCGATAGCGAGACGGCCCTGGCTAACGGCATTGCGCAATTCGGCTTCTCGTTGGGGACGAATCTCAAGGTAATCCTCCAGCACGACGGTTTGGCCATCGAGCAGAAAAGTAAAACCAGGGTCCGCAGCTAACTGGTCGAGTACGGCGTCGATACAATCAACAAGGCGCGCACGAAACGCCTGGAAACTACGATACCATTCGCGATCCCAATGGGTGTGGGGAATCCAGAAGACCGATTCATGCATCGATGACATCCATCGGGCCACACTGCTTGTTTGTCGTCCCGGGTATTGAAGTCAGGCACCCCGAAACCCTGGCATAAGCCCCTCGCTCCTCGTAGCCGGATTTGCGGTAGACAGCCCAAAGCTCGACGTCCGGCACCCGGCCTATACAAACGGGCCGCAGCACCGCGCTGTCGTGAAGCGACATAAATACCACCCGCGATATTGTCGACAACTGTTCAGCGCTGATTAGAACGGTTTTGGGGGAAACTCACAAGCGCCCCCCTTACAATCGATTTCACGGGAAAGCCAACAGCATACCCTGCTCTGCCCTAACCCCGGGCTGCTTTTAGCGGACAGCTTGGGGTGGCGTCCATTTCAGGCACATGGGAGCGGTTTATTGCCCGGCAGAGATCGCGGCCAGGGGCTAAAAGCAGGTTCGAGAGAAACGAGAAATCAGGCTGTTGCCGTCCTGCCCTGCGCCCAATGTCGCAGCGCGCCGACTTGCTCCGCCATGGTAATTGCCAGTGGCCGGGTACGACCCAGCTCCTCGAGGATATGTGCCGTTGTTACCGGAATCCCCCGCGCCATGGCAATGTGAATGGCGGCGACGACTGCCTGCTCGATCTCGGCTCCGGAGAAATCGTGGCTGCGAGCAGCGAGCAGCTTCAGGTCGAAGTGATCCGGATTGTAATTGCGACGCTGCAGATGCAAGCGAAATATATGCTCTCGCACCGCTTCATCCGGCAGGTCAACAAAGAAGATTTCATCGAGCCGCCCCTTGCGCAGTAACTCGGCTGGCAGGCGGTGGATATCGTTAGCGGTCATGACAAGGAAAACACCGCCCTTGCGCTCTGCTAACCAGGTGAGCAAGGTTCCGAGCAAGCGCCGCGAGGTCGAGCCGGACTCATCATCACCCGCAATCGCAATGCCCTTTTCAACCTCATCAAGCCACAGTACACAAGGCGCCATCTGCTCAGCCTGGCGCAGGCAATGGCGCAGGTTCTTTTCGGTTTCACCGATATATTTGTTATACAACGCGGCCATATCGAGGCGCAACAAGGGTGTATTCCACGAGCCGGCGACCGCCTTGGCGGCCAGGCTTTTGCCGCTGCCCTGAACGCCCGTCAACATAATGCCCCGGGGGCGATCGCTGTCGTGCACAGGATCATCATCCAGGAAAGCCGCTCTGCGATCCTGCAACCATCGCTTCAAATTGGCGAGACCAGCCACTGACTCGAGCTCCTCGAGGTCGGTCTCAAAATGCAACAGGCCAGCGTTGCCCAGTAACTCGAAACGCGCCCTGTGTGCCCTTTGTATATCCAGTCGGCTAATGGCCCCGTCGTCGCGAATTGCCGCGCGCAGCAGCCGGCGGGCATCGAGCAGGGTCACTCCGCGGAGGCCGTCCAGTAAAGCTTGCAGCGCTGCAGGGTCTACCTGGGGGCGCTGCCCGCCATGCTCGCGCATCCAGGCGCGAATTTCCTCTCTCAATAGAGCAGCGAGTTGTGCCGCCCCCGGGGGACTGATATCAAAACTTGCGGAAAAGCGGCGAATTTCGGCCGGAAACTCCAGCGCGTGACTGACGAAAACCAGGGTGTGGCAAAGTCGCTGGTAAGCCAGGGCGATATCCTTGATATGACGAATGATATCCGGCCGACCGTGCAGATAAGGATGAAAGTCGAACAACACGAAAATAGCAGGTGATTTGTGCCGCTTGATTGCCTGCAAAACCTGCACCGGATCTTCCATTATTTCGCCCGGCGGCGAGCTATCTGCCAGCAAGGCCTGAGCCAAACCTTCGGTAACCGACCAACGCCAGAGGTCGCGGTTGGTTTTCAGGGCAACACGCCCCAATAATTGCTCGGCCTGGTGCTCATCATGGGTTTCGAGGGCGATCAGGGGGATGTGTGATTCTATGATCAGGGCAAGGTCTTGCAGATCCTGCATGGGAGGGCCATTCAAGAATAATTGACAAAATCATAGCACAGCGAATTGCTGGCCGCGTCCCCCGCTAAACGCCCCCCGGGTCGTCGAAACGAGACCTGCATCACACAATAAAAGCCGCCTACTGATTACCCCGAATTAGTCTATTCTTGTTGTGAGTGTCGCACGCTACGACGCGCCAGTAACAGCCGAAAAACATACAACCAGATCCAATTACCTGATTGACTAAATTCGCGTTTTTAGACAAACCGGGCGACCCAGTATCGTGCAGGCTCGAGCCGGGCTTGGGAGTGCTGATGGCTACGCTGCTGGCAGCTCTAGTGCTAGCCTCACCCTGCCTTGGGCAGAGCCTGGCTACTCCCGGCGCTTCAGGTGACAACATGGTCACGCTGAATATGCGCGACGCGAATATCCGGTCAGTGGTGCACTGGCTCGGCAACATGACCGGCAAGAAGTTCATTATCGACCCCAGGGTAAAGGGTGATATGACTATCTTCGCCAAGGAGCCGCTGAGCATTGAGAATGCCTACCACGTGGTTGTGGAGGCGATGCGGGTTTATGGTTATTCCGCGGTAGAAAGCAACGGTGTCGTGAAAATCGTACCCGATATACGCGCCAAAACGATGCCTGTCGATTTATCCAGCGTACTTGACGGCGAAGCCGACACCGAGATGGCCAGTTACGTGGTGCGCCTGGAGAACCTGTCCGCTGCAGAACTGTTGAATCAACTCAAACCGCTGGTGCCCCCTTCAGGCCACATCGGAGCCGCAACGCCGGACACCCTGTTATTGATTGACGCCAAGGATAACGTCAAACGCCTGGCAAAACTGGCGGAGCATATCGACGCCCAGGGCAGCATGGAGTTTGACATTATTCCGCTGCAAAGCGCCCCTGCCAGTTCCCTGAAGGAAGTGTTGCAGGGCCTGTTCGACAAGGACAAGCAACGCTTGGCCATAGCCGCCGATGAGCGCTCCAACAGCCTGCTGGTAAGCGGCAGTGCAGCACTGCGCAGGCAGGTTCGACAGATGGCCAACTCCCTGGACAAACCCCAGAGCGCCGACGCCAACACCCGGGTATTTTACCTGCACTACCTCACCGCGGTGGAGTTGCTGCCGGTTCTGCGTGGGGTTACCCAGAACATCCAGCAACAACAGGAAGGTGAGCCCAGCGTTTCAGGCAATGTGAGTATCGAGGCCCTGGAAGCTGCAAATGCGATAGTGGTAAATGGCCCGGCCAGCTATATCGAAGAAATAGCCAAAGTCATTGAGCAAACCGACTTCCGGCGCAAGCAGGTTCTGGTGGACGCCATTATCGTGGAAGTAAGCGATGACTTCGCGCGTGAGATTGGCGTACAGTGGAAAACCGCCTTTACCGATACCACCAGTGGTGTAGTGGCCGCTTCCAACTTTGGTCTTGCCACCATGGATACCGATGGCAACGCGATTCTGGGGCAGGGTTTGAGCCTGGGCTTTATGGAAGCCGGCGACCTTCGACTGCTGTTAAAAGCGGTGGCTGTCAACGTCGATGCCAATATTCTTTCTCGCCCATCCATCGTGACCCTCGACAACCAGGAAGCAGAAATCCTGGTTGGACAAAATATTCCGCTGATAACCGGCCAGGCGACCGGTACGGCGTCGACAACTGAAAATCCTTTTACCACCGTCGAGCGCAAGGACATAGGCATCACGCTGAAGGTCACCCCCCAGATCAACGAGGGCGATGCCATCACTTTGGATGTCATACAGGAGGTTGAGAATGTATCGGCGAGTGCCTCCTCAGAGGCAACGGATATCGTCACCAACAAGCGCAGCGTGAAAACCAAGGTGTTGGTGCGGGACCAGGACGTACTGGTGCTCGGTGGCCTGATCGACACCACCGACCAGACAACAGTCAAGAAGGTACCGCTGCTCGGCGATATCCCGGTGGTTGGCAGTCTGTTTAGAACCACCCAGATCGAAAAGCTTCGGCGCAACCTGATGGTCTTCATTCGCCCGACGATTCTGGACGACGCCGAAAGCGCCAGCCGTATAAGCCGCGAGCGCTACGACACCACCCGCGACAGCCAGCAGAATTATTATCAGTCGCCCAGGCAAAAGCCCGTGCCGGTGATTCTGCCTGAATTCGAAACCATTACACCAAAGCCAGGCACGGTCCCCGGGGCAAGCCACCAATGACAGGAAGCACTCGCTGCTTGCCCCGGAATGTGTCACTGGACCGGCTATAGCGCATCGCTCCCGGTTGGCGATAGTTCCGGGCACATTGGATTCGGGCCTTTAGGTTTATTCCATTTGTTGCTTTAGTCGCGCCGCCAATTGCGCCAGGGCCCGTTGGTCGCCCGCTACCCGAGAATGTATCTGCAACGCCTCACCGCGGTTTCGCGGAATGAGATGCACGTGGTAATGCAACACTGTCTGCCCTGCTGCCGCACCGTTTAGCTGGAATACACCCAGTCCCTGTGCGTGCACCACAGATTTGATGGCCCGCGCTACGATAACGGATTTGGTGGCTACGGCAGCAATCGCAGCGGGTTCTGCCTCGAGTAAATCGCAATAGTGTTGCCGGGTCACAATCAGAGTGTGCCCGGGCGCCGCCGGAAAAGCATCCATAAAGGTTACCGTGTCATCGTCCTCATCGACGATATGACCGGCGACCTGGCCCGCGATAATCTGGCAAAAAATACAATCTGGCTTGTCTGGCATTTCATTCTCTCCGTTGCAGTACTTTTGGTTACCGAGCCTGCTCGCCACTGTATTAAGCAGGACCAACCCGTAATCTGCAATCGGATCAGGTCCGCATAGGACTGCCCAGCTGCCGTTGTTGGTGGAGGGATCGATTCATTGCCCAGCGCAGAGTCTGGCGGATGTGGGGTCGCCGAGGCGCCGGAGAAGTCACTTGCAGGCCCCTTTAACCCTTCGCATTTGCCCACTGCTGCACAGGCGTGCGACACGGCGGGCACAGATATCACACCAGCGGCTAAACTGGTGGTGACAGCAATACAAACTAACTGAGATAATCAACCCGTGGCACGGCCCGCTATAAACGGCGATAAAACGATTCCAAGCAGCCTCCTGTTATCAAAAATGCCCAGTTTGTCATTCGGCGCAGCCTCCCATGTGGGACGCGTGCGCAACAACAACGAAGATAGCTATATCGCTCGACCCGACCTGGGCCTTTGGCTGGTTGCCGATGGTATGGGCGGCCAACAATCCGGCGAGGTAGCCAGCGCCATCGCAGTGCTCACGATTTCAGAAGCCATCGCCAACGGAACAACACTGAGCGAGGCCATTAACCTGGCACATCGTGCTATTTGCAGCGCACAGGACAGCGCCAGCCCGGGCATGGGAACGACCATTGTCGCCCTGTTGAGCGGTGAGCAGGAATATGAAGTCGCCTGGGTTGGAGATAGCCGTGCTTACCTGTGGGATCTCAAGCGCCTGCAGCAGCTGACCCGGGATCACTCCCT
>JAHEGP010000252.1 GCA_024645065.1 Cellvibrionales bacterium
ATGCAGAAGCACGGGCGGTGATCAATCGCCAGCGAGGCAGGAGCCTGGATCATGTGCTTACCTATGCCAAAGGCAGACCGGTGGATCACATCAATACCAAGGCCTGGCGCAGGGCGCGGGAGGAGGCAGGCTTGCCGCAAGTCCGGGTCCATGATTCGAAGCATACCTTTGGTCGCCGGTTGCGGGCCAAAGGCGTGAGTCATGAAACCCGACAGGTGCTCCTGGGTCACAAGAACGGACAGATCACTACCCACTATTCCGCAGCTGAAATCGGGGAACTGATCGACGCGGTGGAGAAAGTGAGCTGGTCCGGTACTTCGGCACCGACCCTGACCTTGATCAAAAATGAAAATTCCCGCAAATCTCCCGCAGTTGGGAGGAGGGAGAATCTGAAGACGGTTTAGTGCAATCGTAAGGTGCTGATATTGAATTAGAAAATTGGTAGCTACGGGTGGACTTGAACCACCGACCCCAGCATTATGCCGGGGACTGATAGCCGTCAGCAAAACTTCAATTTGGCTGAAAAGGCTGTTTTCAGTTACGCAGACCTGTTCTGGATCAATAGTTAAACCCCGACTGGTCTGGTAGCATTGGAGTCTTGACATCAAGGTCCGCGCACACCCGGTGGTGGCGTCGCTTGAGCGGGGTGGTTATGCTAGATTCTCTCGCCGGCAAGCGATCTGCTGTAACCGTCAGTGACCCAATACGATAAGGCAGCTATGACCCAAATCCAGGCCACACACTTCATCTGTTCAGGACCGGATATTTTCCAGCAACTCCAACTTCCCGAGCCCTACCAGTTGGATCGTAGCCCTGGCAGTCTGGTAGCCGTAACTGCACTGGACAATTTTGACAATCAACTGCTGCAGCGCGATCAGGTATTGCTGCAGTCGTCCACGGAGCTGTTTCTGCTCGACCAGCAGGGCCTGTTGGTGGCGCCGCTGGCCAGAAAGCGCATGGGTATTACCCTGGATATGGCCCCGGACGAACTGCACGAGGCATTGAGTGGGCTGGAAGTATTGCGCTGCCTGATGCCGGTTGCAGACTACACACTGCAGCACTGCAGTGCCAGCCTGCTGGACGATGACCAGAAGACCTGTGCCCGACTGACCCTGCTCCAGGTCGAATCCGCGGCGGGTGTGCATGTAAACTGGATTGAACTCAACCCACTGCGAGGCTATGACAAGGCCTTTAGAGTGGTTCGGCAACAGCTGCTGGAGCTGGGCGCCCGGGCAGACGCCAAGCCGGTACAGTTGTTGCAGCAGCTGGGCTATCGCGACAGTGGCTACTGTAACAACCCCCCCGTAGATCTGTCTGCTGATTTGACGGCACAGGTCGCCGCCAGGCGCATCGTCGCTACGTTTCTCGCAGTGGCGCGCCAGAATGAGCAGGGCATCATCGATGACCTCGACACTGAATTCCTCCATGATTACCGGGTCAGCTTGCGCCGGGTTCGCTCATTGATCTCATTGCTCAAAGGGGTCTGGGACGAAGCCACCGAGCAGCAATTGAAACAGCGTTTTTCCGCCCTGATGAGAATTACCAACCGGCTTCGGGATCTCGATGTGTACCTGCTGGACCAGGCCAGCTACTACACCTTGCTGCCAGAATCCATGCATCCCGGGGTTGATGACATATTTGCCTCTTTTCAACGCGAGCGCACCCAGCAATGGCGCCAACTGGCGGCGCATCTGGCTTCAGCGGCCTACAAACAGGAATTCGCCGCACTCCAGCAGCTTTTCGAGGGTGACGAGGAACGTATGGCCCCCGGCGATCGCGCCGCAGACAATGTTCTTGAATATGGCTGTTACCTGATTACCAGGCGCTATAAAAAGGTCTGTCGAACTGCCTCGAAAATTCATGATGACACGCCCGATGAAGAAGTGCATCAACTGCGCTTGCAATGCAAAAAGCTGCGTTATCTTCTCGACTTCTTCAGCCCCTTGTTGGAGCCAAAACAGGCACGGCTGGTGATCAAGTCGCTGAAAGTCCTGCAGGACAACCTGGGGCGGTTTAACGACTACTCGTCACAACAGCTGGCACTGCAGGCTTTTCTCGATCAGCAGTTGGCGAGCGGCAGGCAAGTCGGTACCCAGATGATCGAGGCGATCGGAGCGCTGATTGTGTTGAAGCATCAGCTGCAACTGAAGGAACGGGCCCTGGTTATGGGCAGTTTTGAAGCCTTTAACAGTGACAAAACCCGGCAGGCAATCACCAGTCTCTGTGATGAGAGCACACAACCAGGTGGGGTTGAATGAAAATAATAGCAAGTTACAGTAACAAGGGTGGGGTAGGTAAAACGGCAAGCTCGGTGAACCTGGCCTATGCCTTCGCCAGGGGCGGTCGACGCACCCTGTTGTGCGATCTCGATCCGCAGGGTGCGTCGAGTTTTTATTTTCGGGTAAAGCCGTCGAAAAAATTACAGGACCAGGCTTTTTTTTCCGACGTCAAGCGCTTCACTTCGTCGATCCGGGCCAGCGACTATGACAGGCTGGACCTGTTACCCGCCAATATGAGCTTTAGAGACTTCGATATCTTTCTGTCGCGCATGCGAAATAGCCGGTCGCGATTGAAGAAAGCGCTCAAATCAGTGGGTTCCGATTACGACATCGTGATACTGGATTGCCCCCCCAATATTTCGCGGCTCTCCGAGAGCGTGTTCAAATGCTGCGACCTGATCCTGGTCCCGGTCATCCCGACAACCTTGTCCGAACGCACCCTGGGTCAACTGTATCAATTCTTTGACCAGCACAACTACAAAAAGAAGAAACTGTTGCCTTACTTTTCCATGGTGCAGAAGCAAAAAAAGCTCCATCGGGAGACTATCAACCGCCTTTCCCGGCAGTACAAGAATTTTCTGCCCAATGAAATACCGTTTTCCAGCGATATCGAGAAGATGGGAGTATACCGCGCTCCGGTGGCAACTTTTGCACCCAAGCGCAGCGGGACCAAAGCATACAACACGCTCTTCAAGGCAGTGGACAAGCGGTTGAACAAGTAAGTCGCAATACCCTGGTCTGGGCAAAACCGCGTGTTACAGAAAGGCGGTGTTGCTATCAAATTAGTGCGCACAGCCCCTAGACTTTCAATTTTTAAAAATTTACTCTACATCCTCGAATAAGGCTCTATCCAAATAACAATTAACGCTCTATCCAAATAACAATTAACGCTCTATCCAAATAACAATTAACGCTCTATCCAAATAACAATTAACGCTCTATCCAAATAACAATGCACAGAGGCGTCGCTATGTTGACACGAAACTTGAACCGGAG
This sequence comes from Cellvibrionales bacterium, assembly GCA_024645065.1. Classification (GTDB taxonomy): domain Bacteria; phylum Pseudomonadota; class Gammaproteobacteria; order Pseudomonadales; family JAHEGP01; genus JAHEGP01. Next base: position 3,276 of record JAHEGP010000252.1, read on the forward strand.
GTTGCCGGTGCTCAGGGCGTTTTTAGCCCTTGGGGCGCTGGTGGTCTCCTCAGTATCCCTTGCTGCCGAGAAACCCAATATCCTGGTGATATGGGGCGATGATGTGGGCCAATCCAACATCAGTGCTTACAGCATGGGCATGATGGGTTATCAGACACCCAACATCGATCGTATTGCCAACGAGGGCATGATCTTCACGGATTATTACGGCGAGCAAAGCTGCACCGCTGGCCGCTCCTCTTTCATTATGGGGCAGTCGGTGTTTCGCACCGGTCTGAGCAAGGTTGGCCTTCCCGGCGCTGAGCTGGGTATGCAGCCCGAGGACCCGACCATAGCCGGCCTGTTGAAGAACCACGGTTATGTCACCGGCCAGTTCGGCAAGAATCACCTGGGTGACCGGGATGAACACCTGCCCACCAATCACGGTTTCGACGAGTTTTACGGTAACCTCTACCACCTGAACGCCGAAGAGGAGCCGGAGCACTACGACTACCCTACAGACCCCGAATTCAAGAAGCGTTACGGGCCAAGGGGCGTCATTCACTCGTTTGCCGATGGCAAGATCGAAGATACCGGGCCACTTACCAAGAAGCGTATGGAGTCGGTAGACGACGACACGGCGGCTCGCGCCATGAAGTTTATCGACAAGGCAGTGAAGGATAAAAAACCCTTCTTCGTCTGGTGGAGCGGTACCCGGATGCATTTTCGCACCCATGTCAGTGACGCGAAAATGGCTAAAATCAAGGAGATGTACCCGCGGGCAGACGAGTACACGGCGGGCATGATCGAGCACGACATGGTCATCGGCCAGTTCCTGAAGCAGCTCGACGACCTGGGGATTGCCGATAACACCATCGTGTTTTACTCCACCGACAACGGCCCGCACATGAACACCTGGCCGGATGCGGCAAGCTCCCCTTTCCGGGGCGAGAAAAACACCAACTGGGAAGGCGGCTGGCGCGTGCCCGCCATGGTGCGCTGGCCCGGCAAGATCAAAGAGGGAAGCATCTCCAACGAAATCATGCACCATATGGACTGGCTGCCGACATTCCTGGCAGCGGCTGGAGAGCCCGATGTCAAGCAGAAGCTGCTGAAGGGGCACAAAGCCATCG
>JAHEGP010000253.1 GCA_024645065.1 Cellvibrionales bacterium
GCGCTTTTAGCGCTCTTTCCGGACCGCCCTGGCTTGCGGGGGAGAGGCTGGTCAATCCGGAACGCTTCGCCTTCTTTAAAAAGTTTCCTGTCGATCTCTCGAATCCCCGCATTGAAGCGAAAGCTCTGGTCAAACTCACGGCAATATCAGGTCCGTTTTCTCCTGACTAACGTAACAACCCTGAAACCACAACTCAGGACTACAGCCATGAAAAAATTTATCGTAGACAGCTGGGATGCCGTCATGAACAGCGAACGCAATCCCCTTCGCCACCTGGACATCGCATCGCAGCATATCGTTATGCAAGCCCTCGCCTGGATGTGGAGCATGATCTTTTCTCTAATGTTCTTTTCTATCTACCAGTTCGGCGTTACCTGGATGCTGCACATGCTTTTCATTGCTGGCATGGCTCTTACCGTGTCGGTTTTCAAAATGGCGGAAAGAAAAGCCGCGATGCAACCGGCCAGGACAATCGACTAGTGGCACTTCATGGGCGGCCCGGCAGACGGCCATTACCTCTGATCAATTCGGCGCCACCTCAGGCTTCGCTTCAAGCCCCTGCTGTTGGAGCGCCGCAATGCCGTCGCTGCAAGCTACGATGGGATGTCGGCATGGACTAGACAGGGGGCAGACGCAGGGCCATGAGGCTGCCTCCCATGCAGAGAAAAGCCAGCGCCAGCAGCACGGGCAGGATGCCCAGAACAGAAAGCCAGGACGACAAACCCCCTATGATCAACAGGAATACTCCAATCAGGGTGTTGCTGACCGCCACCAACTGCGCGCGGTTATCCGGCGTCGCCATGTCGATGAGATAGGTTTTGCGTCCGAGTCTAACGGCCGAGTGTCCGAGGTTGAAAATGAACAGGACAAGGGCATACCACAGTGCATTTTTGCCTGTCTCCAGACCCAGGGCGCTGACCAACACGACGGCCACAGATAACAACGAGCATACGGCCCCACCGATGGCCATGGTTGCCCGACTGGAATGATCGGCCAGGCGACCCCAGAGGCGACCACTGAGTAAGTTTGCCAGCCCGGCCACCAGCAATAGCAAGCCAAGGCCGCGAATCGCATGCTGGCCATTTTCACTGGCCAGGGCAACATAGAATGGTGCAGCGAGACCGCTACTGATAAGCAGTGTGCGGGTGAGCAAAAAATTGCGTAACTGGTGATCTGTCAACGCCAGGCGCAGATTTGCCAACGCGGCTTGCAGACCGTTGGCACCGCCTGCGGTTGCACCGGGAAATTCGCGCAGCTGCGCGTAGACCACGCAGGCCAGTATCCAGATTGAAGCCGCCGCGCACAGAAGCACGACCAATGGCCCCCTGGCCTCTGGCGCACCGTAAGTCATCAGCAATCCGCCCAGCACCAGCGAGGCCAGTCCTGCAATAGAACTTGCGGTACCACTGATAACGCCGCGACGTTGTTTGTCTATGGTTTTGCCCAGCACATCCTTGCTGGCTACCGACGTGACACCGCGCCCGAGCGCAAACACAGCGAGCGCGCCGAGAATCCCCCAACCTGCAAGGGCTCCCTCCAGCGTGGCGGCAACGAGGGCCATAGCGAATATGGCACCGGCCTGGGTCAGGCAACCCACAATCCAGAAGCCCTTGCGTACAGGATGCTCCCGGATCCACTGGCCAACCGCGAGCTGCGGTAACAGCGCAAGAGATTCCCGCAGCGGTACCAAAAGCCCGAGCATGAAAGCTGGCGCTCCCAAACTTGTCAATAACCATGTGAGGGTAAGCTTGGCATCCACCAGGCTGTCGCCTACTTTGGTCAGAGTCAACGCGGCAATGTGAATAGCGCGGTTACGTGGTTGTTCACGGCAGGCTTCTTCCGGTATTTCAGCACATGTCCTGGCGTCCTCATCGGGTTCGAGTAGCTCCGAGCAGCGAGAACTGACTTGCGCGGTCCAAAAGTCAAAGATTATTGAGTCCCTCCGACCCGTTCATTGATGCCAACAAGATGGTGTTATGGTAATGGGTTGATGGCTGCGGCGCTATCCTGGACAACAGGTACGCTCACAAAAGAGCCTGTAGGGGTTACTGTTTTTGTCACAGCCAGGATTACTGCTGTTGTGCTTAACCCAGGCAAAAACCCTGGCGGGGGAAATGCACGTGTACCAGGCCCAGTTCGCTTGTCTCCCGGGCTACAATCCAGCGCTCGTCGTCCGCCCCCACCAGCGTTCCTGCGGTGCCGTCCAGGGCATAATCTTCGGGCTTTACCAGCACGTGCCGGCCTACCCCATCGCCATCGGCGGCACCGGCGGGAACGGGTCTGGGCTCACTTTCCCGGGCCGCGGCATGGGCGTCGCCCTTTGTTCCGTTCTGCACCTGGCCGTGGCCGAACGCGGTCAGGCGCTGGTACCAGGCGTTGGTCAGGGAGAGGTCTGCAGGTATTAAAGGCTCACCCATTCGCTGCCTGAACCAGAGCGGGTGATAAGCCGCAAAATCGAGATAGCCTGGCTTAGCTCCGGCCAGGTAGGGCTCACCGCTGGACAGAATACCCTCCAGCTTATGCAGATGGTCTTGCAGCAACGGCCCGGCCTTTTTAGAAGAAACCGGTCTGCTCTGCATATGGCGCGCAATGCTCACTCTGTCCGCTAGAAATCGCAATGCCTGGGTGAAGGAAAGTTCGCGAAACAACTGACCCAGCATGCGCCGGGGAGGAATCGAACTTAGCGCGGCCATGAAAATTTCACTCTCACACCGCGCCGCCAGTTGTTGGCTCAGGACATCGGCACTATGCCGGTCAAGCTCGGCCCTGCCAGTCATTTGCGCCAATTCGAGACTGATAAGCCGGGTGTCGCAGAAAACGTCTGCCCCCACCTGTGCCACGGGGATGCGGCGATAGCCGCCGGCAAGGGGCTCGACAATGGGGCGTGGCGGGCTCTCCGGCGATATCACCGATTGCCACGGCAGCCCGCAATATCCGAACATCAGGCGTATTTTCTCGGAGAACGGCGACATCGGGTAGTGATGCAAAATGATCATCGTGTTGACTCACCAGTGAAGGGTGCACAGCTATGCCGGTTCCATCGCAGTCAATGTTACTTTGATCTGAGCAAACCACAACAACTTTAGCCCGGGCATCCGTCGGGCGGCATGGCCTTCGCTGCCATCAACTCTTTGTGGTCACAACGATTTGCACCGATGCCCAAGGGAGCTACCACGCGTGTTACGCCTGGAGTTCGAATTTAGCAGCCCGGGCCTGACGCGGCCCCCTGATGACTGGACCAGCGCATTGAATAAGCACCCGATTTAGCGTTGTGCGCGTCGAAATGAGTACGGCTCCGCCCGTTTAGTATTGCGTGCATCCGGTGCAAGACCCTGTGCTAAAATCGCCGCTTCGGCATGGGGCTTTACCGCAATAAACCAGGCACCCTGCTCGAAAGGATGGAAGCCCGTCGGGGGCACTGACGCACGAAGTCGAGGGAAACTCGAGGGGCAAAAGCGCCTCCTCGCCGGGTACCACGGCTTACTGCCCAACTGCGGCGCGTGCTGCATCCACTGCCTGTTGCTGCAGCTGGATTATTTCATTGATCACCAGTTTGGCAGGAGGCGCAAGAGGCTCAGCATCGGGGCCAAAGAATGCATCCACCAATGTGTAGGAGTAGTCGTCGGTTGCCACATAGCCGCCGATGCCGCGTTCAATGTCCAGCCAGCCGACTGACCCAAACAGTCCGAAGTCGAAGATGACCCCGGGTAACGCTTCCGAGATCCACCAGCCCATCCCGTAGCGCCAGCCACTGAATAAGCCCGTCAACTCACCGCTCCGATCGATCTGCAGCCGCCCTACGGATTCACCCGACATCACCTGCTTGTCCCCGCATTTACCGCCGCTCATATGCATCATCAACAGTTTGGCGTAGTCCTGCATGGTGCTTATGGCACCCCCTTCGATAAAGGGGTTATCCAGGCCTATCAGGCTGTCGGGGTATCCCGTCCACTGACTGCTATCGACCCCCAGAGTAGACAAGTCCACCCCCATGTTGCCAAACTGGAATACCTCGAGCTTACAGGGCTCGGCGATGTAATCATCAAATGCCTGGTTCCAGTAACTGTTGCTCACCTGCTCTGCCACGGCACCTGCCAGTTGCCACTGGGCACCGCCATAAGCAAAGCCACTTCCCGGTGGCAGGGTGCCGGGAATCAGATTGGTGTATATGGCTTCTCCGCATGCTTCCAACTGGGCGCCCGGATCAAAGATACAAAAGAGAGGAGCCGGGTAGGACAAAAAATTTTCCAATCCAGGAATACCCGAAGTATTGCTGAGCAACTGCGCTACCGTTCGATCGCCGTAAACTCCATCCCAGGGGAGGTAGTTTTCAATGGGAGTATCCAATTCGAAATCCAGAGAGTCGTCATCGTTCATGGCCATTA
>JAHEGP010000254.1 GCA_024645065.1 Cellvibrionales bacterium
CGATATCCTGACCTACGGCGAAACCGTGGGTGTAATAGACGGGCTGGTGCTGCCCCGGGAAGAAATCGAGCGCTACGGTTTTGTAATCAAACCGCTGGCGGATATCGCCGCGGGCCAGGTCTACCCGGTTACGGGTGAGCGCTATGGGGAGCTGTCCCGACGCCTGACCGCTAACGACGACTCCCTGTGGCGAGTGGATGTCGAGCTGGATTCTGCCCCCGAAGAATGAAGCCGGGCAAGTGCAGCGGGCGCCGGGCGCCTTGTTGACTCAGCCCACCACCGAGCGACCACCATCCACCGCAATGATCTGGCCACTGATATAGGGAGACTCGGTGGCAAGGAACCAGGCGGTGCGGGCGATATCGTCCGGCTCACCGCAGCGGCCCAGGGGAACCCTGGCGAGTATTTGCTGTTTGTCGCTGGCGCCGGGGGCCGTTTCGCCCTCGGGCCAGAGAATGGCGCCCGGTGAAATGCCATTGACCCTAACCTCGGGGCTGGCCTCGCGTGCAAGCGATTGCGTTAGCATGGCCAGCCCGGCCTTGGCGGTGCAGTAGACGCTGTGCCCGGCGAGTGGGCGCTGGGCGTGGATGTCCACCAGGTTGATGATGCAGCCGCTATTGGCCCGCAGTGCCGGCAGGCAGGCCTGGCTCAGGAAGAAAGGCCCTTTCAGGTTGCTGTCCATCAACGCATTCCATTGGGCCTCGTCGACCTGACCCACTGGAGTCGGGCAGAACTGCGAGGCGTTGTTGATCAATACGTCGAGGCGCCCCCAATGATCCAGCAATTGCCGAGCCAGTGTTGCCAGTGCAGCGCTGTCCCCAAGCGCCGCACCAAGCGCGACAGCGCTGTCAGCGCGCTGCTGACACAGCTCGGCGGCCAGGGCCCGGGCGGCGTCCCTGGAGTTGTTGTAGTGAATGGCCACCCGGAAGCCGCGCTGGTGAAAATAGCGGGCGGTTGCGGCGCCCAGGCGGTGCGCGGCTCCGGTGATCAGGGCCACCTGTTGCTTTGCGACGGTCATGATTAATGCCTCGATATCACTGCCATGGTGGGCTCGGCCTTGGCACCTGGTGGATCGCCTCAATACGTTTTTTGGCAATCCGCTCGCCCAAGCGTTTGCCGCTGTAACCCCGGGCGACCAGCGCCTGATGGTCGACGCCAGTAGCCGCCGCCAGTGCAGCCAGTAAAAAGCCTGCCTGGGGATAGGGGCGCTCCTCAAAGCCCAGCCGGCCGCGGCTATCGGCTTCGCAGCATTGCAAAAACTCGGTAAATCGCGCCGGGCGGCGAAGGGCGTCGGTGGCGGTGAGCAGCTTCAATACGGTACTGTCCCTGACCTCGAGAATCCGGTGCGCCAGCCCGTGGTAGCGGCAGCACAACAGGGCCAGGTCGCGATGATCGTTGGGTACTCGCAGGCGTTGGCACAGGCCCTCGATAATGGCGATACCGCGATGCTCATGGGCGATATGCTGCGGCAGCTCGGCTTGCGGGGTGGTGCCCTTGCCGAGATCGTGCACCAGGGCGGCAAACCTCACCCGGGTTTGAGCGCTGATCTGCGCCGCCTGCTGCAATACCATCAGCGTGTGAATCCCGGTGTCGACTTCGGGGTGGTGCGCGGCCGGCTGCGCCACGCCGAACAGCCGCTCCAACTCCGGCATGATGCTGGGCAGCGCGCCGCATTGGTGCAATACCCGGAAGTATATCTCGGGGTGGTCCGATGCCAGGGCCTTGCTGGTTTCCTGCCAGACCCGCTCCGCGACGAGATAGTCGAGTTCGCCGCTGGCGGCGATTTGCCGCATCAGGGTTGTGGTTTCGGCGGCTACGCGAAAACCCAAACCGGCAAAGCGAGCCGCGAAGCGGGCGACGCGCAGCACCCGCAATGGGTCCTCGACAAAGGCATCGCTAACATGGCGCAGCAGACGCCGTTGCAGATCTCGCTGACCATGGAAAGGATCTATCAGCCTGCCATTGCTGGCTTGCGCCATGGCGTTGATGGTCAGGTCGCGCCGTTGCAGGTCCTGTTCCAGGGTCGTCTCGGGGGAGGTGAAAAACCGGAAGCCCGCGTAACCATGACCGCTTTTGCGCTCGGTGCGTGCCAAAGCATATTCTTCCTTGCTCTGGGGGTGGAGGAATACCGGAAAGTCCTTGCCCACCGGTTGATAGCCGGCATCGCTCATCTGGGCAGGGGTTGCGCCAGTAACGACCCAGTCGCGCTCGTGCACTTCAAGCCCGAGGAGTTGGTCTCTGACGGCGCCGCCGACCAGATAGATGTCCATACTGAATAACCGCCTGTCAGAAGTTGATAGCGCTTTGCTTATCCCTCGGGTCGCTTGCAGCTAGCGGCATTTACAGCGAAAAAAGTTTCCGTCGTCCAGCCGCATCAGGGTGAGCCTGCCACCCCAGGCACAACCTGTGTCGAGTGCAAAAATATTTCTTGTTTCTACCTTGCCATCGAGGGCAGCCCAGTGCCCGAATACCAGTTTGTGGTTTTCCAGGCTTGGATTGGGAAAGCGATACCAGGGCAGGAAACCCTCGCGAGAGGATTCGGCGTGGGTTTTGTCCATCAGGTCGAGGGTGCCATCGGCGGTGCAGAAGCGCATCCTGGTGAGGTAATTGGTAATCACGCGCAGCCGCTCCATTCCCCGCAGGTGCTTGGTCCAACGCAGCGGTTCATCGCCATACATGTCATCCAGAAAATCCAGGTAGCGGGACGAGCGCAGCATTTGCTCAACTTCGAGGGCGCGCATCTGGATTCTGGCAAGGCTCCAGCCGGGGGGAATGCCGGCGTGGACCATCGAATAGCCCAGTTTTGCATCGGTATAGAACAACGGTTGCCGACGGAGCCAGTCAACCAGGTCATCGCATTCCGGAGACTGCAATATGGCATCGAGGGTGTCCTTGCCCCGGGCGGGTCGCATCCCGGTGGCAACGGCCAGGAAATGCAGGTCGTGATTGCCCAGCACAATTTTGGCCTGCTCGCCCAGGGAGCGAGCCAGTTGCAGCACCTCCAGCGATTGTGGCCCGCGGTTGATCAGGTCGCCGACAAACCACAGCTGATCCTGGTTGTGATCGAATTTCACGCGTTTCAACAGGCACATCAGGGGCTCGTAGCAACCCTGGACATCCCCTACTGCGTAAGTTGCCATGGCTTATGCATCGCTCCCGCCGCCATTCCGGCAGATGATTGTGCGCCTGCGATTCAAGCCGGACCTGCCTGGCGTTGAAGTCAATGCAACGCCCTGGGATCTTTCAGGCTGAAGCGGGAGATGATGGCGTCGAAGTAATCGCCGGAGTCGGTCACCATTTGATAGCTACCCTCCATAGTGCCAACGGCCGTGTTGAGCATGGCTCCACTGGTATATTCAAATGTATCCCCGGCGGGGATGTAGGGCTTTTCTCCCACTACCCCTTCACCGTGGACTTCCTTTTTATCGTTGTTGCCGTCGGTAATCAACCAGTAACGGCTAAGCAGGCGCACGGGCTCGGGGCCGTGGTTGGTAATCGCGATAGTGTAGGCAAAGGCGAAGCGGCCGTGTTCCGGGTCGGACTGATCTGGCAGGAAACGGGTGCTGACGCGAATATCAATGTTTTCATTTTGGGAACTTTGGGGCATGGGACTCCGTGATCTGGCCGGGTATTGCATTGCTGATGGCGACATAGTCTGCCAGTGATAAATTTTCCGGCCGCATTTTACTATCAATTTGCAATAAAGTGAGGGCTTCCTCGCTGATTATTCCCTTGAGTGCGTTGCGCAGTGTTTTGCGACGCTGCTGAAAAGCTGCATTGACGATGTGGGCAAGCCGACTTGGGTCTGTCGCCGGGTGCGGCAATTGCTGCCACGGTGTCAGTCGCAGCACCGCCGAGTCAACCTTTGGGGCAGGGTAGAAAGCACCCGGCGGCACTTCGAACAGCGGATCAACCCGACAGGCGTATTGCACCATGATGCTCAACCGGCCGTAGTGCTTGCTCCCGGGGGTCGCAGCCATCCGCTGGACCACCTCCTTTTGCAGCATAAAATGCATATCGGCGATGTCTGCCGCAGAGTCCAGCAGGTGGAAAAGCAGGGGGGTCGAGATGTTGTAGGGCAGGTTACCCACGACGCGAAATTTTTCGTCACCAAGGCGCATTTGGCTGAAGTCGTGGAGCAGGGCGTCGGCCTGGATGACCTTGAAATTGTCGGCAAGGCCAAAGCGAAGCAATAAATGGGGCACCAGGTCCCTGTCGATCTCGACCGTGGTCAGCTGCGCGCCGCTGGCAAGCAGTGCTTCGCTGAGCGCGCCTTCACCCGGTCCTATCTCCACGATGTGCTGCCCCGGCCTGGGTGCGATGGCGGCAATGATCTTGTCGATTACATTGCTGTCGCGCAGAAAATTCTGGCCGAATCGTTT
>JAHEGP010000052.1:0-2940 GCA_024645065.1 Cellvibrionales bacterium
AGTTACCTGGTGCAGCAACAATATGCTGACAGCAGCAAGATAGCCGAAGCCGCTTCCGATGAATTTGGCACGCCCTATTTTGATCTCGACGCCTTTAACAGGGAATCGGTTCCCAAGGGACTGGTTGAAGAAAAGCTGATACGCAAACACCACACCCTGCCCCTCTTCAAGCGCGGCAACCGCTTGTTTATTGCACTATCAGACCCCACCAATCTCAGGGCGCTGGATGAAATCAAGTTCCACACAGGCTTATCGACCGACGCCGTACTGGTGGAAGAAGAAGCGTTGGCGGGAGCCATAAAAGCCTACCTCGACGCCCAGGAGGAGGACTACGGTAAAAGCTTTGAGGGCCTCGAAGAAGGACTGGAAGATCTCAATATCGAGACGCTGGACGCCAACGCCAGGGAAGAAGAAGACGTCGAGAAAGAGGATGCGCCGATTGTCCGCTTCGTCAACAAACTTCTCCTCGACGCCATCAAGGGCGGCTCCTCGGATATCCACTTCGAGCCCTACGAAAAGGCCTATCGGGTGCGCTTTCGCACCGACGGCATCCTCCATGAGGTGACCAAGCCGCCCATCAACCTCGCCAGCAGGCTGGCCGCCCGGCTAAAGGTGATGTCACAGATGGATATTTCGGAGCGCCGAATCCCCCAGGACGGGCGGATCAAACTCAAGATTACCAAAAGCCGTTCCATCGATTTCCGGGTCAACACCCTGCCTACTCTGTGGGGCGAAAAAATCGTACTGCGGATACTCGACCCGTCGAGCGCCAAAATGGGTATCGACCAACTCGGCTACGAATCCAGTCAAAAAGAGATGTACCTGAAGGCACTGGGCCAGCCCCAGGGCATGATTCTGGTGACCGGCCCGACCGGCTCCGGTAAGACGGTTTCCCTCTATACCGGCCTGAATATTCTCAACACCCCGGAACGCAATATTGCCACCGCCGAGGATCCGGTGGAAATCAACATGGAAGGCATCAACCAGGTCCATGTCAACAACAAGGTGGGGCTCAACTTTGCCACCGCACTGCGGTCCTTCCTGCGGCAGGATCCCGACGTCATCATGGTGGGTGAGATTCGCGACCTCGAGACTGCGGAAATCGGCATCAAGGCTGCCCAAACAGGGCACCTGGTGCTATCTACACTGCACACGAACAGTGCGGGTGAGACGATTACCCGCTTGCTGAACATGGGAGTTGCGCCCTTTAACCTGGCGACGACTCTCAACCTGGTCATTGCCCAGCGCCTGGCCCGGCGTTTATGCGGTCATTGCGCGACCCCCGCCTCTGATCTGCCGCGCGAAGTATTGCTCCAGGAGGGCTTTACCGAGGCCGATATCGACGATGAGGGCTTCCGGCTGAAGCACCCCAACCCCAAGGGCTGCAGCAAATGCTACATGGGCTACAAAGGGCGGGTGGGTATCTATGAAGTGGTTCGGATTACACCGGCAATTTCCAAACTTATATTGGAGGGTGCCAACGCCATGGGCCTGCAAGAGCAGTTCGCCGCCGAAGGCTTTAACGACCTGCGCCGCTCGGCACTGAAGAAAGCCGCTGAGGGCATTACCAGTCTGGAAGAAGTTAACCGGGTGACCAAGGATTAAATATGGCAACCAGCACAGCAACAATGAAAAGCAACCAGTTCGTCTGGGAAGGCACAGACCGCAAGGGTAATAAAACCCGCGGTGAGATGATGGGCGCCAACCCGGCCATCGTCAAAGCCCAGCTTCGTAAACAGGGCATAGTGCCCAGGGTAGTGAAGAAGAAATCCAAACCGCTGTTTGGCTCCGGCGGCGGCAAGATCAAGCCGATGGATATCGCCGTCTTCACGCGTCAACTGGCGACCATGACCAAGGCGGGCGTGCCCTTGATACAGGCCTTCGATATTGTTGGTGAGGGCATCGAAAAGCCCGCGATGGCAACCATGGTCAACCAGATCAAAACCGATATCGCATCGGGCAACAGCATGGCCTCATCGATAGCCAAGCATCCACGCTATTTTGACGACCTGTTTTGCAGCCTGATTAACGCGGGTGAGCAGTCCGGCTCGCTGGAAACCATGCTCGACCGGGTCGCCTTGTACAAGGAAAAGGTTGAGGCGCTCAAGGCCAAGATCAAAAAAGCCATGACCTACCCGATTGCAGTTATTTCGGTAGCGGTCATCGTAACCGGCATCCTGTTGATCTTTGTGGTGCCCGAGTTTGCTAAAACTTTCCAGAGCTTCGGTTCCGATTTGCCGGCTTTCACCCAGTGGGTGGTGGCGCTTTCGGAGTTCGTGCAGGCCAAGTGGTGGCTTATTCTGGCGATTGGCATCGCGATATTTTTTGCCATCAAGGAGGCCAAGCTACGCAGCAAGGGAGTGGCAGACTGGATTGACAGGTTTGTGCTTAAAATCCCGATAGTCGGCGATATTATCTACAAGTCGATTATCGCCCGCTTTTCGCGCACCCTCGCCACTACTTTCGCGGCCGGTGTTCCCCTGGTGGATGCACTCAACTCGGTGGCCGGCGCCACCGGCAATGTCGTGTACTCCGACGCCGTAATTCAGATTCGCGATGATGTAACCACGGGCACCCAGCTCAACCAGGCGATTCGCGCCACGGGTTTGTTTCCCACCATGTTGCTGCAGATGGTGTCGATTGGTGAAGAGTCGGGAGCGCTGGACGACATGCTCGATAAAGTTGCCAACCACTACGAGGCTGAAGTGGACAATGCGGTCGACAGCCTGACCTCGCTGCTGGAGCCAATGATCATGGCGGTGCTGGGCGTGTTGGTTGGCGGCCTGATGGTTGCGATGTACCTGCCGATCTTCACCCTCGGTAACGTCATAGGCGGGTAAATGCTGCAGCAAAGCTGGCATGCGGCGCCGCTCCTCTGGATCGGCGTCGCTTTTCTTTTAGGGCTGTGCATCGGCAGCTTTCTCAATGTGGTGATCTACC
>JAHEGP010000052.1:2950-15057 GCA_024645065.1 Cellvibrionales bacterium
CGCTTACCTGAAATGATGCGCCGTGACTGGCTGGGCGAATGTGTCGAGTTTTTGCAGGACCAGGGCCACGGCATTAGCCCACAGCCTGAAGCGCCGCGAGAAGCGGTGTTCAATCTCGCCAAACCCGACTCGCGCTGCCCCGAGTGCGGCCACGCGATTCGCGCCTGGGAAAACCTGCCACTGCTCAGCTATGTGATATTGGGTGGCAGGTGCAGCAACTGCCAAAGCCCTATCTCGTGGCGCTATCCCGCCATTGAACTGTTCACCGGGGTGCTGTCGGCCCTGGTGGTCTGGCAACTGGGACTGGGCGTGGGCTCGTTGCTGATATTGCTTGCAACGTGGGCACTGCTGGCGCTGAGTTTTATCGATATCGACCACCAGTTACTGCCCGACAGTATTACCCTGCCGCTGTTGTGGCTGGGCTTGCTGGCCAACAGCTTCGGTGTTTTCGTACCGCTAAGCGACGCAGTGTGGGGCGCTATCGCGGGCTACCTGATCCTGTGGAGCGTGTATTGGAGCTTTAAATTGCTGACCGGCAAGGAGGGTATGGGCTACGGCGACTTCAAGCTGCTGGCCGCCTTCGGCGCCTGGATGGGCTGGCAGGCACTGCCGGTTATCATCCTGCTTTCAGCCCTCAGCGGCATCGTGGTCACGGTGTTACAGATGCTGTTCTCCGGGCGAAGCCGCCACCAACCCATACCCTTCGGTCCATACCTCGCCATTGCCGGCTGGATTGCACTTATGTGGCGAGATGATATAGTCCGCGCCTACTTCGGTATTAGCGGCCTGTAGCGAAAACAGCTAAATTCAAAGCCGCGCCAGGCAGAAGGACCAGGTATGTTTGTGGTGGGGCTAACCGGCGGCATCGGCAGTGGTAAAACCGCGGTGTCGGACCGCCTCAGGGCACTGGGTATCGATATCATCGACGCCGATGTTGTGGCGCGGCAGGTAGTGGAGCCACAGACCCAGGCCCTGCTGCAAATCCAGGGTCATTTTGGCGATGATATTCTTCAAGCCGATGGCCGACTCGATCGAGCGAGGCTGCGCAGGATCATATTTTCCGACCCGGCAGAAAAAGCCTGGCTGGAGCAACTGCTGCACCCACTGATAAGGGCCGAGGTGTCGCGTCAGCTGAAAAACGCCCAGAGCCCCTATGCACTGTTTGTTTCCCCACTGCTCATCGAAGCTGGCCAGACAGCCTTTTGCGACCGGGTCCTGGTGGTGGATACTGCGGAAGCATCCCAGCTCGATCGAACCACGATTCGGGACAAAAACAGCGTCGAGCAGGTCAGGAACATTATGGCTACCCAGCTCAGTCGCCAGCAGAGGCTGGAATCTGCCACCGATGTCATTGATAATAGCGGTTCGATGCAACAACTGGATGAGGCCGTCACTGCCTTACACAGGAAGTTTCTGGCAATGGCCGAGGAAAAGCGCTGCGATGGCAAAGCTACCCAATGAAACCCTGCGGGTAAAATGCCCCGGCTGCGGTGCCGAGCTTGCCTGGCGCCGGGACAACCCCAACCGGCCCTTTTGCTCGGAGCGGTGCAAGGCCGAAGATTTTGTTGCCTGGGCCAATGAAGAGCAGGTGATAGGTGGCAGCCCGGATTATGATGATGTACTGTCCAACGATTTACTGCAAAGCTGAGCAGGTTTCCCGGGCAATCGTTTAATGAGGCAGCCCTGCTGCAATTTTGCAACGATCGCGCGATTGGCTAGCGGAAAGTCGATATCGGGTAACTGGTCGATGCTGACCCAACGTAGCTGTTGCCCCTGAACACCTTTAACCTTCCCTTCAAAAGCGGTCACAAGCCAGACGTCCAAAGCCACCGCCTTGTCTGCATAATCGTGGTCTACCCGCAGCAATGGCTGGTATCGGGTCGCGGTAATGGCTAGTTCCTCGTCAAGTTCACGCACCAGGGCCTGCGCCAGGGTCTCGCCCTCCTCGACCTTACCCCCGGGGAACTCCCACAGCCCCCCCTGGTGGGCGTCGGGCGCGCGTTTTGCGAGCAATACCCGCGTGCCGTCGCGATCCAGAATTACCCCCACGGCCACTTGAGTCGGCATCGCTATAGTTACCCCCGGTCACAAAGAAAGAAGGCTAAAACGCTAACTGCGGTACTCGGCATTGATGCGGATGTACTCGTGGGACAGATCGGTTGTCCATACAGTCCTGGTGTGCGGACCGCGAGCGAGATCAATCACGATATGGATAGTTTCCTGCGCCATAGCGACACTGCCAAGCTTTTCACTGTAGCCGGAAGCACGGGCCCCCTTCTCAGCTACCAACAGCTCATTGATCCAGATACGAATACCCGTGACATCCAGGGCGTTCAAGCCTGATCGGCCCACCGCTGCGAGGATTCGACCCCAGTTGGCGTCGCTGGCGAACAAGGCAGTTTTTACCAGGGGTGACTCTGCCACCGCATAGCCAACCGCGCTGCATTCTCCTGCCTGCGCGCCGCCGCGCACCTCGACAGCGACGAATTTGCTTGCTCCCTCACCATCCCTGACAATGGCTTGCGCCAGCTCAACGGCCACCTCGGTCACTGCACGGGAGAATAACTCCCACTCAGATGTTCCCGGCGCCAGCTCCAGCCCACTGGCACCGGTAGCGATTAGCACTGCGGCGTCATTGGTCGAGGTGTCACCATCAACCGTAATGCGATTGAAGGAGGCGTCGACAGCGCCCTCCAGCAGGGCCTGCAGCGCCTCCTGGCCTACCGCTGCATCGGTCGCCACATAGGCAAGCATGGTCGCCATATTGGGCTTGATCATGCCCGCGCCCTTGGCAATACCCGTGATCGTTATCTCACCGCCCGCCACCGACAAGCGCCTGCTCGCCCCTTTGGGGCGTGTGTCGGTGGTAAGGATTCCGCTGGCCGCTGCCTGCCAGGCACCATCGGACAAGCGCTCCAATACCGCCGGCAGAGCAGCCACTATTTTATTTTTGGGCAGGGCTTCGCCGATCACACCTGTCGAAAAAGGCAGGACTTGCTGCATGTCAACATCGACCAGCCCGGCGAGACTCTGGCAGCACTCTCTAGCATCCTGGATACCCTGCTCGCCGGTACCGGCATTAGCGTTGCCGGTATTGATCAGCAACCATCGGGGCGCCCCTGCTGCCAGATGCTGGCGAGCGACAATCACCGGTGCGGCACAAAAGGCATTTTGGGTAAATACCGCCGCAACGGCTGACTCGGGTGCGAGTTCCAGAACCACCAGATCCTTGCGCCCGGGTGTTTTGATGCCGGCGCTGGTAACGCCAAGCCGCACACCCGCAACCGGCAGCAATTCAGGCAGGCTGGCTTCGCCAACTGCCACTAGAGTTTACCGTGGCATTGCTTGTATTTTTTACCAGAACCGCAGGGGCAGGGTTCATTGCGGCCGACCTTGCGCTCATCGCGAACATAGGGTTGCGCCATCCCCGCAGGCTTATCGGGCTCAGGCTCGGCGTCAGCCTGCCCGGATTCCAGCCCCGACAATTGCTGGTGTTGTGCCTGTGCTTTTTCCTGGCGCGCAGCCTCTTCTAGCCGGCGCCGCTCCAGTAGCTCGGCATCCTCCACCCTGATTTGTACTTTGGACAGGAAGCCGACGACCTGGTGTTTGAAGTTATTGAGCATTTCCTCAAACAGGGCGAATGACTCTCGCTTGTATTCCTGCTTCGGATTTTTTTGCGCATAGGCTCGCAAGTGAATACCGTGGCGCAAGTGATCCATGGTCGCCAGATGTTCTTTCCACAGCTGATCGAGAACCTGCAGCATAATCTGCTTTTCGAAGCTGCGCATCTGCACGCCCACCTGGTCGCTCTTGGTCCGATATGCGCCTTCAACCGAGTCGAGGATTCTAGCGCGCAGTGGCTCCTCATGCAGAGAGGTATCGGCTTCCAACCATTGGCCGATCGGCAACTCGACGCCAAATTCCGCATCGAGATGCTGCTCCAGCTCGGGGATATTCCATTGTTCGAATAAGCTGCCGGGGGGAACGAACCCATTGATCACTTCGTTAACCACGTCTCGCCGGATATCGTCCAGCATTTCTGTCACGTCGGCGGCTTCCAACAGGTAGGCTCGCTGCTGGTAGATAATCTGACGCTGCTCATTGGCGACATCGTCGAACTCGAGCAACTGTTTACGAATATCGAAGTTGCGCCCCTCGACTTTGCGCTGGGCTTTTTCAATGGCATTGGTAACCATGCGATGCTCGATGGCCTCGCCCTTTTCCATACCCAGTGCCTGCATAAAGCCCTTGACCCGGTCGGAGGCGAAAATACGCATCAAATTGTCTTCCAGGGACAGGTAGAAACGGCTCACACCTGGATCACCCTGGCGACCCGAGCGACCCCGCAGCTGGTTATCGATACGCCGTGATTCATGGCGCTCGGTACCCAGCACATGCAGCCCTCCGGCTTCGAGAACCGCCTGGTGACGTTGTTCCCAGGACTGCTTGTGAGCCTGCTTCTCGGCGTCTGAAGCGCCCTCCATCGCGGCAAGCTCGGCCTCGAGGTTACCGCCAAGCACGATATCGGTACCGCGACCTGCCATATTGGTGGCAATGGTTACCGCACCCGGGCGCCCCGCCTGGGCAATGATTTCGGCCTCTTTGCTGTGGAACTTGGCATTCAGCACCTGGTGTTTGATCTTGCGCTGGTTGAGCAAGCGCGACAGCTCTTCCGAAGTCTCGATAGAGGCCGTACCGACCAGAACAGGCGCTTGCTTGTCCAGGCAGGATTTGATGTCCTCGACAATAGCGTCGAATTTCTCTTCCTTGCTGAGAAAAATCAGATCGTTGAGATCTTCCCTCACCACCTTCATATGAGTGGGTATCACCACCACGTCGAGGCCATAGATCTGGTGGAATTCCGGCGCTTCGGTATCCGCCGTTCCGGTCATTCCCGCCAGCTTGCGATAAAGCCGAAAGTAATTCTGGAAGGTCGTCGATGCCAGGGTCTGGCTCTCCGCCTGGATGTTAACGCCCTCCTTGGCTTCGATAGCCTGGTGCAGACCCTCCGAAAGGCGCCGACCCTGCATGGTTCGACCGGTATGCTCGTCGATCAGCACGACTTCACCGTTCTGGACAATGTAATCGACGTCACGATGGAACATCACCTTCGCCCGCAGCGCGGTCAGACAATGCTGTAGCAGCGACAGGTTGCCAGCCGCATAGAGGCTGTCCCCCTCCTGTAACAGGCCCTCCCGGGTCAGCATATCCTCGATCAGCTGGTGTCCATCTTCGGTCAACTCGATATGGCGAGACTTCTCATCAAGGGTGTAGTGCCCGGGTTCCGCCCCATCGTCGACATGGGGCTTGAGGGCCGGGATGAGAGTATTGATCCGGCGGTACATCTCCGAGCTGTCTTCCGCTGCGCCAGAAATAATCAATGGCGTGCGCGCCTCGTCGATCAGGATCGAGTCGACTTCATCGACGATCGCAAAGGCCAGATCACCCTGCTGGCGGTCTTCAGGCGACAGCGCCATATTGTCCCGCAGGTAGTCAAAGCCGAACTCGTTGTTGGTGCCGTAAATAATGTCGCTGCGATAGGCTTCCCGCTTCTCGTCACGCATTTGGTTGGGCACGACAAAGCCTACCGAGAGGCCCAAAAATTTGTACAAGGGGCCCATCCAGCCGGCGTCCCGGCGAGCCAGATAATCATTGACCGTCACCAGGTGCACGCTGTCACCGGATAATGCATTGAGGTAGGCCGGTAAGGTCGCCACCAGGGTCTTGCCTTCACCAGTGCGCATTTCGGCAATCCTGCCTTCGTGCAGGGTGATACCACCGACCAGCTGGACATCGAAGTGCCGCATCCCCAAAACCCGGCTGCTCGCCTCGCGACAAACCGCGAAGGCTTCCGGCAATAACTTTTCCAGAGTCTCGCCCTGCTTGAAGCGCTGGCGAAACTCATCGGTTTTGGCTTTGAGCGCCGCATCATCCAGCGCCGCAATGTCATCCGCCAGAGCATTGATACGGACGACATACTTGCCCATCCGCTTTAATTCACGATCATTTTTCGAGCCAACAACTTTTTTAAGGAGTTTTCCAATCATGTCCGAAGTCTGTAGAGAAGAAGAAATGGTAACCGGAAACGGCCGCGGGGCGGCCGAGGGTGCACAGTAAAGCGGAAGGGCGCCAAATTGGCAAGCCCGGAAGTCGAATTAGGACTGGTTGGCGGGGATTGCCCGGTTACGAGCGATCGGCGCGCGCAATGTAAGCGGCCGGATTTTCGGGCTTACCGTTCTTGTAGACCTCAAAGTGTACGTGGGGACCCGTCGAACGACCGCTGGAACCCATCAGTGCAATCGCCTGACCCTTTTTAACGATGTCCCCGACGCTGACCAGGTTGTCCCTGCAGTGCGCATACCGCGTGACGTAACCACCGCCATGATTGATTTCAACCATCAGGCCATAGCCGCTGCGCTTGTCCGACCAGGTGACGACCCCGGAGGCGACCGCAACCACTTCAGAGCCCAGCTTGCCAGCAAAATCGACACCATTGTGCCAGGCCCGACGGCCGTTGAAGGGATCGATTCGATTACCGTATTTTGACGACATCCAGCCTTTAACCACCGGCCTGCCGGCAACCGACAATTCATCCTGTAACTGGCGATTGACCAGTAGACCGGCCATGATGTCGAGCTGCTGCTCCCGATCCTCAATTTGCTGCGCCAGCCTATCGAGCTCCTGGATAAAGTCAGGGGATCCGTAGGCCTCGCCCTGGCCTTCAATGTCCGGTCCACCCAGGGCCGGTGGCACGCTGAAATCGAACTCGTTCTGATCAAGTTTGGCGACGCTCAACACGCGTTCACCCAAGGCATCCAGGCGAATCAGCCGCGCTTGCAGCTGCGCCATGCGCACCGTCAGCGCCTGCAACTCATGCCCGGACTTGCGTTGCACTTCCTTCAAATATTGTCGTTGGCTCAATAATTTCTGGTCCCATGCCGCCATTGCCTCGACCGGCACCATCGAGGCGTCCAAATGACGCGCCAGCGAAAAACCACCCATAGCAAATACCACGGGCACGGCAAGCAACAAGGATATCCCCGCCCACTTTGCAGGGCGAGACAGAGTCAAATTGCGAATTCGCTGGGGTTTTTCCGGGTCGAACAGGATAATCTTCATGTCAACGAGTAACTACCTGACAGTCATCACCAGCACCAAAATGGCTGGCTCGGCTGTACAATTCTAAACCAATAGAGGTGGAAGCACCCCCAGGAGGCTCCCGCAGGACATGAATTAAACCAGAAATGAGACCTGTTAGACAGCTAAAACAGGACTTACATAAGAAATAGGCGCATCTGAAGGATCCTCGAACGTTACCACCTCCCAGGCATCGGGCTCCGAGATCAGTTTTCGCAAAACGGTGTTATTGAGTGCATGCCCGGACTTCACTGCCCGAAACTCGCCGATCAAGCTATTACCCAGCAGATAGAGGTCCCCAATCGCATCGAGAATCTTGTGCTTGACAAACTCGTCCTCGTACCGCAGGCCATCCTCATTGAGGATACGGTATTCATCAACCACGATCGCGTTGTCGACACTACCCCCCTGGGCCAGGCCCTGCGAGCGCAGGTACTCGATCTCGTGCATGAACCCGAAGGTTCGCGCCCTGCTGATCTCCTTGACAAAAGACGTGCTGGAAAAATCCACTTCGGCATTGACCTTGCGCCCGCGAAAAACGGGGTGATCAAAATCGATGGTAAACGCCACTTTAAAACCGTCGAAAGGCAGCAGGCTGGCGACCTTATCGCCTTCCTGGACAGTCACCGCGCGCTTGATTCGGATAAACTTCTTGGCCGCGTCCTGTTCGATAATGCCCGCGGACTGAATCAAAAAAACGAAGGGGCCCGCGCTGCCATCCATTATCGGGACCTCTGGAGCACTAACTTCCACATAGGCGTTGTCGATACCCAGCCCTGCCATTGCCGAAAGCAGGTGTTCCACGGTGGACACTCTGACGTTGCCCTTGACCAGGGCAGTCGATAGCCGGGTGTCGCCGACGTTTTCTGCACAGGCTTCGATTTCGGCAACCGGATCCAGGTCAACGCGTCGAAATATGATGCCGCTATCGATCGGGGCCGGCTTGAGGGTCAAGTACACTTTTTGCCCGGTATGCAGACCAACACCAGTAGCGCGTATCTCATTGCGCAAAGTTCTTTGCTTAATCATGGTCGTTGTAATCCTGCTAGCTGTCGGGTCTGCGTGTCTGCCCGCGTGGGCAACGGCTAATGGCCATTCCACTCAGTGCCTTCGCCCTGTTTTCGCACATTGGGGGGACGACACCGGAAACCAGGAAAGATGCCTGAGGTTGCGGTACATTGTGGCAATAAGCCACTACCTTACCATACGTAAAATCCACAACATAGCAGCGGGATTACCCGGCTCACCAGATTCTGATAAAAGCCCGGCACCGGCGCCGGGCTTCCACAAAGGAGCTGGTTAGACTTGCGACCGGGTTTTGCTAGTCAGCCTGGCGGCGCAGGAACGCTGGTATGTCAAGGTAGTCCATGTCGCTACCTCGACCAGCCCTCGCGCCGGCCACAGCGCGCTCGGGAGTCTCTGCTGCTGCCTGCCTTGGGCGTCGCATTACTGTGGGCTGGTCGTATTGGTTGTAGTCGCCAGCCTTGCCCCGCGGAGCAGATTCCACCAACTTGACCGGGGCTGCCGTTTCTACCACCTCGCCAAGGCCGGTAGCTACTATCGTCACTCTCACTTCATCACCCAGGGTGTCGTCTATAGCAGTGCCGATCACCACTGTGGCGTCCGGAGAGGCAATTTCCTCAACCGTGTTACCGACATCAGCAAACTCACCCAGGCCCAGGTCACGACCGGCAGTTATATTGACGAGAATACCGCGGGCACCGTTAAGGTTAATGTCATCCAGCAGCGGGCTATTGATTGCAGCCTCGGCAGCCTCGCGCGCCCGACCCTCACCCACAGCGCGTCCGGTGCCCATCATTGCCATACCCATTTCAGACATAACAGTGCGCACGTCTGCGAAGTCGACATTGATAATGCCGGGGTGGATGATCAGGTCGGCAATACCCTGTACCGCACCCAGCAATACATCGTTCGCAGCCTTGAACGCATCCAGCAGGGTTGTGCTTTTACCCAGCACCGGCAGCAGCCGCTCGTTGGGAATCGTGATCAGTGAGTCAACATGCTCGCTCAGGGCACGCAAGCCTTCCTCCGCAATCGCCATGCGCTTCTTGCCCTCGAAAGGGAATGGCTTGGTCACAACGGCAACCGTCAGGATCCCCAATTCGCGCGCAACTTCTGCAACCACAGGGGCGCCGCCGGTTCCAGTGCCGCCACCCATACCCGCAGTAATGAATACCATATCGGCGCCTGCCAGCACTTCGGCAATACGCTCACGGTCCTCCAGCGCTGAGTGTCGTCCGACCATGGGGTTGGCACCTGCACCAAGACCTTTGGTTATCTCCCCGCCCAACTGCAACACAGTCCGACTCGAAACATCGGAAAGCGCCTGGGCATCTGTATTGGCACAGATAAACTCGACACCATCGACATTGCTGTCGATCATGTGCCTGACCGCGTTACCGCCGCCACCGCCAACGCCTATTACCTTGATGACTGCACTCTGAGGTACATTGTCTACCAGCTCAAACATTGCTAATTACTCCCTTTTTTGCCATTGACATCAATCGGGTAATCCCGAAAGAAACTTTTAAAAATTGCCCTGAAACCATTGCTTTATGCGCTGCACAAAACTCAGCGAACTGCGTTCTTTATGGTTGACCTGCTTTCTCTGTTGCTTCATGCCATACTGCAGCAAGCCCACACCGGTCGAATAGATGGGGTTCCTGACGATATCGTTCAGGCCCGCAACATCCTGGGGTAGACCCAGCCGGACCGGCATATGAAATATTTCTTCGGCCAGCTCGACTGCTCCCTCCATTTTTGAAGTGCCTCCGGTAAGCACCAACCCGGCCGGAATCAGGTCTTCAAAGCCGCTACGCCGAAGTTCAGCCTGCAACAACGTGAACAATTCGTCGTAGCGCGGCTCCACCACTTCAGCCAGAGATTGGCGCGACAACTCCCGCGCGGGCCGGTCACCAACACTTGGCACCTTGATCGTTTCATCGATTCCAGTGAGCTGAGTGAGCGCGCAGGCGTACTTGATCTTGATATCTTCAGCGTGCTGGGTCGGTGTTCTCAGCGCCATAGCGATATCATTAGTCACCTGGTCGCCGGCTATGGGGATAACCCCCGTGTGCTTGATCGCGCCCTCGGTAAAAATGGCCATGTCGCTGGTGCCGCCGCCGATATCGACCAGGCAGACACCCAACTCTTTTTCGTCTTCGGTGAGCACAGAATAACTGGCGGCCAGTTGTTCCAGGATGACGTCTTCAACTTCCAGCCCGCAGCGTCGAATGCACTTTTCAATGTTCTGGATGGCATTGACCGCACAGGTCACCAGATGCACCTTGGCCTCCAGTCGCACCCCCGACATGCCCAGTGGTTCCTTAACCCCCTCCTGGGTATCAATGATGTATTCCTGGGGCAGGATATGCAGCACTTTCTGATCGGCGGGAATGGCCACCGCCTGGGCCGCGTCAATCACCCTTTCAAGATCCAGTGGCTGTACCTCGCGGTCCCGGATCGCGACAATACCGTGGGAATTCAGGCTACGAATATGGCTGCCCGCAATACCGGCGTAGACCGAATGAATCTGGCACCCTGCCATTAACTCTGCCTCTTCGACCGCCCTCTGGATCGATTGCACGGTGGATTCAATGTTCACCACCACGCCTTTCTTCAAGCCGCGAGACTGGTGCGAGCCAATACCGACAATTTCTATTTTGCCGTCTTTATTGACCTCACCCACCAGGGCTACAACCTTGGAGGTTCCAATATCCAGGCCAACTATCATGTTGCCTTCATTAACACTGCTCATAAATACTCACTCGTTACGCGCTGTCTGCGCGTTGCCCTCAACTATCGACCTGGCCCTGGCTGCCGGGCCTGTGCAGCCACTCTACCGCCAGGCCATTCTGGTAGCGCAGGTCGACGCGCTTTATGTTCACCAGGTATTTATTCAGCGACAGATCGTATACCGCCAGGAAGCGCTGCAATTTCTCCATAAGCCGGTCACGACCGAAAACCAGCTCTACCTCATTTTTCAGCGCAAGGCTCCACGAGCCCCGCTCACTCAAGCGCAATGCTTGCAGGGCCAGATCCCGGCTGCCCAGCACCTTGCCAAGATCGATATAGCGCTGCATGACTTCTTCCTGCCTGCCCTCTGGTCCCTCCAGGTAAGGCATTTGCTCCTCGATCTGCGCTCCTGCGGGTGAAAAAAGCTGCCCCTTGTTGTTGATCAAGCGCTGCTTTCCCCACCACGCAATAGGTTTTTGTTCCTGTACCGCAATCAGCAAGCCTTCCGGCCAGTCGCGTTTGACTTCGGCCTGGTATACCCAGGGCAAAGACTCCAGTGAAGCGCGCAGGTCAGCCAGGGGCACGGTCAGGTAGTCATTGTGGATGAAGGGCGCGACCGCCTGTTTCACATCACTTTTCTGCAGATGGGTAAAATCACCATTGACCGTCACCTCCCGTACCGGGCGCTCCAGCAAATCTGCCGCCTTGTACACCAGCAGGCCGACGCCCGCCAGCATGGTCACAGCAGCCAGACCACGCAGCACCAGACCCGCGTCAATGGACGGCTTGAGCAAGACACGGCGGCGCCTGACCGCTTTGCGGCTGGCACCGCGCCGGCGCGAATTGGCTCGACTGGCAAACTGACTCATGTCGCCACCGCCGCCATCGGAACAGGGAGGCTCACGGCCAGGATTCGCAACACCAGCTCCTCAAAGCTGTACCCGGCCGCCTTCGCTGCCATCGGCACCAGGCTGTGGTCGGTCATTCCGGGAATCGTGTTAACTTCCAGCAACTGGAAATCACCGGCTTCGTCCTGCAAGACATCGACCCGGCCCCAGCCACTGCAACCAAGGCTCTGATAGGCTGCCAGCGCAAGTCCTTGCAGGTTCTGCTCCTGGGCTGCGGACAAACCACAGGGAATCAGGTAGCGAGTATCATTTGCCAGATACTTGGCGTCGAAGTCGTAGAAGCTATGTTCCGTTTCAAGCTTGATG